>CATPBU010000210.1 GCA_955652455.1 Candidatus Dormiibacterota bacterium | reverse complement strand
GTCCGCTCCGGCCGCGAGCGGGACACGTCGTCGCCGCAGGGGGGGCCGGCGCCACCGTCGCGCCGGCGGATCGGGGTCAGCCTCCGTCACGCCACCCGCAGACGCCGCCCCGGCCGCGGAGTGACGTTCAGACGGAGAACTCAGCGACCAGTGGATAGTGATCGGAGGCGATGGTCGCCTCGCGGTCGGGCCAGCGGCGTCCGCCAACCACCTCGCAGCGCCGCAGACGTTCGGACATGATCGGGTCTGCGAAGACGTAGTCGATGCGCGCGGCGGGCATCCACGTGGCGCACGTGTACCCACTGGCGCGTGGATGGACCCGGCGGAAACAGTCCGCGTAGCCGGCCTCGAGCAAGCGCGTCACCGTCCAGCGCTCGATGGTGCGGCCGAGCAGCCGGTCGACGGCTGCGTGACGTGGCAGCAGCGCGGTCAGCGGGTACACCACGAAGGGGAGCACCGGGATGCCGACGTCGAGGCGCGGGTCAACGCCGGCACGGAGCCATGCCTCCTCGGCCTCCTCACCGGCGTCCCCTGGTCGCGCGGCCACCAGGCCATTGGCCTGGCGCACCAGGACGCGGGCCCGTCGCAATTCCGCCATCCGCCTGAAGAACGCCGTCGCCTCGAGGTAGTCGCCCGGCGCCAGCGCGTTGAAGTCACCGGCGATCAGGTGCGGCGTGCCATTGGAGTCACCGATGTCGCTGAGGAGGGCATCAAGCTCACGCCGGCGCCGTGCTTCACCCTTGTTACGCTCACCGAAACGTGCCGCCAGGTGCACAGAGTGCAGGTGCAACTCCGGGACGTGGGCGCCGCCGGTGACCAGCACGGTTTCGAGATGGCTGCGCAGCATCCTGCCGCGGTGCGTGTGGTTATGCCATCGCCGCACCGCGAGCCGCGACAGCACCGCGATGTTGATACCGGTTCCATCGCTGGCGACCCCGACCACTAGGCGCATGCCGAGGTCGCGCGCCAGCTGCGTCGCGAACTCGGGATTGCTCACCTCCTGGAGAGCGATCACATCGGCGTCGAGGCGACGAAGAACTGCGGTGATGTGCTCCTCGCGGCGCGCACCACCGAGGAGGATGTTGTACGTGACCACGCGCAGGGGTCGGGTGCGGACACGTGCTCTGCTCATGCGGAATCGCACGTACAATGCCACGAGATGGCGGACGCCGGCAGCGTTGGGCCCCCGGGAGCGATCGCCGAGCTGCTATTTCTCCGCGGTCGAAACCCGGTGCTGAGGGTCGCGGTCGCGGCAATGATCGCCACCGTCTGCTGCGTGCTGGGCGCGTACTCGCTGGACATCCAGTCGCATTTCGCTGCGCAGCCACCGGGTGGACGGCTGAGCACCTTTCTCGCCCACGGTTCAACCGCCGCGACCGCCTGGACGGGTTGGGCTGCCGCCTTCTTCTTCGGCATTGCACTGTTGCGGGTGCGTCGAGGCTCTCCGGAACCGCCCGGGGGACGCACCCCGGTCGAGGCGCTGACCGCCACCCAGCTGCGCGCCGGACTGGTGCGCGAGTACACCGCCGTCCGCATCGGGCTCACCGTGTTGAGCGCGGTGACGCTCACCGATGTCGCGCGCGCGACGCGCTACGTCGTTGCCTCCGCGACCGGCGACAGCGTCGCCCCCGTGTCTGTGACGGCAACGGTCGTCGAGGCCCTTGGTCTGGCCGCCGCGACGGTTGTTCTTGCCCTCTGGACGATCACCTTCCGCCGCCAACTGGTGCGCGTCGCCGCGCTGAGCGAGTAAAACCGGAGATCGTCAGCTGGTGCGCTCGACGACGTACTCACAGACGCGCTCGAGCGTGCCCCGCGCAGCCGACGGTTCGAAGACGTCGAGCTGAGCGCGCGCCCGCGCCGCGAAGTCGTGGGCCTGCGCCTCGGCGGCCGCGATCGCGCCTGAACTGCGCACCAAGTGGACAACATCGTCGCAATCCCGATCGCTCAGCGAGTCGCGTGCCAGGACCTCGCGCAGCGCTGCACCGGTTGCGGTTTCGCGCAGCGCGAGCATCAGCGGCAGGGTGACCGTGCCCTGGCGCAGGTCCGCACCGACAGGCTTGCCGACCTGATCGGCTGTCGCTGTGTAATCGAGAACGTCGTCGGCGATCTGGAATGCCATCCCTATGAGGAAGCCATACTGGCGCAGCGCCTCGGTGTGCTGCTCGTCGAGGTGGGCGACAACCGCGCCGCAGTAGCAGCACGTCTCCACCAGCGCCGCCGTCTTGCGGGCGATCTTGCGGTGGTACTCCTCGAGCGTCTGGTGGTAGTCGCGGTGACTGGTGAGCTGCAGCAACTCGCCCATGCAGATGGTCATGACCGTGTTGCTGATGGCCAGGTCGATGCTGGGCTCGCCGATGGAGGCGAGCAGGTTCGCACCCTTGGCGAAGTAGTAGTCGCCGATGATGATCGCGGGGTTGGTGCCCACGGATTCATGGACGGTGGTGATGCCGCGCCTCGTCTGTGCGTTGTCGATGAGGTCGTCGTGCACCAGCGTCGCCGTGTGGATGAACTCGATGCCCATGGCAAGGTTGAAGGCGTGGTCGCGGTCGGCGTCACCGAGTCCGGAGCTGAGTAGGACGAGCGCGGGGCGCAACCGCTTGCCTCCGGCGCGGACGATGTGCTCCATCGCCTCGGCCATAGGACCGAAATCAGCGGTGACCGATTCCTCGAGGCGGCGCTCGAACTCCACGAGTTCCGGTGCGATCGAAGCCAGCAGTTCGTCGACGACGACGCTCACTGGTGGGCTCCGGACAGGGCCGCCTCGTCCCACAGGGGGAGCAATGTCGGTTCGGGCAGCGCTCCGCGGAAGAGCAGCTCGGCCGTCGCGGCGAAACGGCGCGGCGCCGCGGTGACGAGAAGTTCCGGCGCCACCGGTCCACTGCCATCGGCGGCGAGACGGTTCACCGCCAGGATCCTGACAACCCTGGCCGCGGTGGTCTCGGCGCTGTCCACCACCCCCAGGGGCCGGCCGTCGAGAACGCGTTCGATGGTCGGGCGCAACAGTGGGTAATGGGTGCAGCCGAGCACGAGGGTGTCAGCTCCCCAGCCGGTGATCTCAGTGAGCACGTCGCCAAGGATCGCCTCTGCCTTTGGGCCCTCCGCCTCTCCAGCTTCGACGATGTCGACCAGGTCAGGCACCGCCAGCCCGAGCACGCCGACGCCCGGATTGGCTTCCTTGATGGCATGCACGTATTCCTGGCTGGCGCGTGTGCCCTCGGTGCTGATCACCGCGACCCGGCCGTTGCGCGTCGCCTCGACAGCAGCCTGCGCCCCCGGCGCGATGACGCCGACGACGGGTACGTCGAAGCGCTCGCGGGCCGCGTTGAGCGCCGCCGCGGTCGCGGTGTTGCATGCCACCACGACAAGCTTGGTATCAAGCGAGACGAGGTGCTCGATGATCCGCAGGGCAAAGTCACGCACTTCGTGCTGGTAGCGGGGCCCGTATGGGAAATGGGCGAGGTCGGCGAGGTAGGTCAGCCTCTCACCGGGGAGACGGGTGTGCAGCTGGCGGAGCACGGTGAGTCCGCCGACTCCGGAATCGAAGACCCCGATCGGCCGGGTATCGCTCATCGCGGGCAGGATAGTGCTCAGCCGGCGGCTGCCACCGCGGATGACTCGTCCGCGCCCAAGCGGTTGGTGTCAAGGAGTCGGTCGCGGATCCTCGAGCCGATGCCAGGTGCGTTCATCACCGTGATGTGTCCGAACGGGTAGTCCCAGAGCTCCACACCCCAGGCGGTCGCCAGGTCGGCGATGGGCTGGGGCCCGACGATGTTGTCAAGCTCCGGGCGCACCAGGGTGATGTTCTCCGGCGGGGTGCGCGGCACCAGGTTGCGAAGAACCAGTGGCGCTAGTGAGCCGTCGAGCATGGCCCGGGCCTCGATGCGGTCGTCGCCCCAGGCGCCGCCGCTGGTGGGGCTGAGGCCGAGCCGGCGGGACAGCTGACGCGGCATGTGCTCGAGGAAGGTCATCGGCGGATCGCACAGCGGGGCCACGGCGACCACCGAATCGAGTGTCAGCTGCGCGGCCAGCAGCGAAGCAATCAGGCCGCCGAGGCTGACGCCCATGACGGCTATCGTCGGGGTGACATTCTCCCGCGCCCAGGCGATCAGCGCGGCCGCGTCCTCGACCGACTGCCGGACGTTGGCGCAGATGCGCTGGGGGTCGCTGCCGAAGAAGCCGTCACCACTGTGTTTGCCGGGCACGCGTCGGCGGAGGTGGAAAGGCAGGTCGACGAACATGGTGTGAGCCCCGCGCGCGCGCAGGGTTCGGGCCTGGAGGGAGTCCCACAGGGGGATGGGCACCGCATAGCCGTGAACGATGAGAACCATGGGCGCGTCCGTCGGGAGCCCGGGGGTGAGGTGCGCAGTCGCGATCAGCTTGCTCGCACCGGGATGGTGGCCGAGCCCATCGCTGGGTCCTTCGAGGCGCAACTCGCGGCTGCGACGGTGTTCCCACTGACCCGTGACCGAGATCGGGGCGGGGCGGCTGACGCGGCTTGCGTCCCAGTACTCCTGCGCGCTGACGGCATCGCGCCTCGCCGTGCCTGCAGTTTCGTACCGAAGCGCGCCAAGCCTCCAGAGGACGGCGGAGTCGATTCCCCGGTGCGCCCGATCACGACGCATGCTGCGCTGGTCCCCCCTCTCCTCCATCCTCATCGCCACCTCAGAGTACGCCCGCGGGGTGATCAACGCGCCGCGATTGACAGCCATTCGACACGGTCGTCATGGTCAAGGCGTGCGCTCGTACCTCTCTACCACCACCGCGGGGGTTGGGCCGTGAAGGGTTTCAAGGACTTCATCCTGCGCGGCAACGTCGCCGCGCTGGCCGTGGCCTTCGTCATCGGCGGAGCGTTCGGGGCGCTGGTGCAGGGCTTCGTCAAAGATTTCGTCACCCCGCTGATCGCCATCCCTGGCAGCGGCCAGGAGTTCGCCAGCGCCACCTTTACGATCGGCCACGGCATCTTCCACTACGGTGACTTCGTCAATCTCGTGGTGGCGTTCATCGCCATCGCGGCAGTGATCTACTTCGCCTTGGTGCTGCCCATGCAGAAGCTCGAGGCGCGCCGGGCCGGGCCCTCGACCGAGGCGACCACCAGGGAGTGCCCCGAGTGCCTCAGCAAGGTCCCGCTGGCGGCGCGGCGCTGCGCATTCTGCACCTCCGAGGTGCCCCCGGTCGGAGTCGAACCGACACCGTAGCCGGGTTTAAGCCGGCCGCCTCTGCCATTGGGCCACGGGGGCGCGGAGAGCGTAACCCGGCGACGAGCCGATCTTCGTAGACTCGGCGAGCAGATGTTCGGTCGCCGCAGCCCTCCCGACACCACCTACATGCGCAGCCAGGCGCGCGGCGGCCTGCCGGTCGCGCCGGACGTCGTCGCCCGCGGACTGGTGATGAGTGTCCTCGAGGCCGGCGACGACCCCGGTCAGCGCCGCCGCCTTGCTCAACTTCTCATCGACACGCTCGACGACCTGGCCGGGCTGCCACCGTGCACGGTGGTGGTCGCCGACCGTCCGCAGGTGCACGAGCACGATGGTCGCCGCCTCCAGAGCAAGACCTATGGCTACTACCGATGCCGGTTCGTCGAGGGGGCGGTGACCGATGCCCGGATCCGCATCTACCACCGCACCGCGGTCAGGCAGCAGGTGATCTCGGCCAAGGTGTTTCTCAACACCGTGCTCCACGAGTGGGTGCACCATTTCGATTTCGCCGGCCTGAGGT
>CATPBU010000209.1 GCA_955652455.1 Candidatus Dormiibacterota bacterium | reverse complement strand
GCATCGTCCTGGCGTGCATCGCCGTTGCGCTGGTCTCGATGAGCGAGCCGACGGGGCGGGTTACTCGAGGTGAGGCGTGGCGCGCGCTGCTCAACGCGGCAGCTGCAGGGATTGGATTCGCCGTGCTCTTTGTGGGGCTCAATCGCGCCGGTGGCAGTGCCGGCCTGTGGCCGGTCGCGACCGCGACGATGATGGCGATGGTTCTCGCTCTGATCGCGGTGATCGTCGCTGTGCTGCGCAGCCACGAGCGCGTTGGCAGCATCCGGCGCATCTCCTTGGGGAGCGTCGCGGTGGGCGTGCTCGGCGGCGGTGCCACGGTCGCGTACTTCGTGGCCACGCATCACGGCCTGCTGACGGTGACCGCCGTGATCACGTCCCTGTACCCGGCCGCCACCGTGCTGCTCGCGTTGGGCTTCCTCCGCGAGCGGCTGCGTCGCGTCCAGACCCTCGGGGCCGGCCTCGCCGCGGTCGCGGTGGCACTGCTGTCGACAGCAGGCGGGTAGCGGGTGCCGAGGAGTGAGGCTCTATATGGGCCGATCAGGTTGCCGCAATCAGGGCGACGGCGGCTATCGCCAGCCCCGCGCCGAGGGTCTGGATCGCTGTCAACCGCTCGTGGACAAACAGCCGCGCACACAGCACTGTGAACGCTGGATAGAAGGACGCCAGCAGAGCGGTCAGCGACAGCAGGCCGGTGCGTGATGCATAGAGGTACAGAACGTTGCCGCAGCCGTCGAACGCCCCGGCGAGGGCGATCAGGCGCCACGCTTCACGCCGCGCCGCCGGGGAGGCGCCGCTGATCAACGCCGCAACCAGCGCTGCAAGGTCGGAGCCGATACGGCCACTGACAAACGCGGCGACGCCCGCGGCGCTCGCGAAGTGAAACAGGATGAAGTAGACACCGAACGCAGCGCCGGCGAGGAGGGCAAGCGCAACTCCCGCTCCGGCCGGTCGGGCGGACCCGCGGCCGACCCCGTTGATCAGGGCGATGGCGGTCAAGCCGACCCCGATGCCGAGGATCTGCCAGCTGTGCAAGCGGTCACCGCCAAGCACGCCAACCAGTGTTGGCAGGCCGGCGGCGACCACCCCGGTTACCGGGGCCACGATGCCGATGAGTGTCACTCTCATCGCGCGATAGAAGGCGATCAGTCCCAGGCCGCCTACGGCTCCGCCCACGAACGTGAGAGCCATCGACCCCACGTCCCATTGCACCGGCAGCAGCACCACTGCAAACGGGAGCGCGATGAAGCCGCAGAGCTCCATGCCGACGATGACGCTGGGCGCGGACGTGCGACGGCCCGCAACTCCGCCTGCGAAGTCAGCGACACCCAACGTCGCCGCTGACGCGAGCGCTGCCAGCGGCGATAGTGGCGTGCTCATCTCGGGATCGCCAGCTCCACCGGGCACTCCGCGTCCGGGCACACCGCCTCGTGGCACAGCCGGCAGATTCGGTCCGCATCGGCCTGTCCCGATGTCAGCCCGGCGAGGATCTTCTCGGCGAGCTGCACGAGCAGGCGCCGATCGTTGCTGTTCAACCCGTCGACCACGGCCTCCATGCGCCGGTTTCGTGACGCCAGGACCCGTCTGGCCTTCCGATGCCCCGCCGCGGTCAGCCGGAGAGCCACGGCGCGAGCATCCCGACCGGGTTGCTTATCCACGAGTCCCTGCTCGACCAAGCTGGCGACAAGCCGGACAGTGCCGGATTCAGTCAATCCCACAACCCGGCTCAGCGCGTCGATTCCTTCACCGGGGTGCGAATGCAATGTCGCCAGCGCGGCGGCGGCGCTCGTGTTTGGTGCTTCAGCCTCAGCGAGGCTGCCGACCAACTCGTCGTGGAGCGCCACCGCGAGCGCAGCCAGCAGGTTCGCAGAGCGTTCGCTCACGGCAACTTAAGAATACATGAGTGAGTCACTCAACAGACGGGCGAGGGGCCGCCTCAGGCTCCGAGGAGTTCGCGCACCAGCAGGCCAGCCAACCACTCCTCGTACTGATCCGGCGACCAGCCGCGATCAAGGACAAGCCGGCGGTAGGCCTCGGGCAGCGTGCAGACGATGTAGATGTCGAGCGCGGCCGCCGGTTTCAGCCGCGGCCTCAGGTGCCCCTTCAATGACTGGATCAACTGATCGAGCGCGTCTTCCCGTCCGGCCAGCGCCCGCCTCCAGACAGGCGCCGCCCGAGTATCGACGCGGGCAGCCTCCTGGTAGATGGCGATCACGTCGTGGCCGAGCTCGAACTGTCGCCTTGTCCAGTGGGCGGCGAGCCGCAGACGGGCGCGTGGCTCCAGGGTCGACAGCGCCTGGCGATGCAGCTCCTCGACGTCCGACTGGGCGATCCACGACCGGCGGATCTCCTCGAGGATCGCCGGCTTGTTGCCCAGCGCGGAGTAGATCGTGGGCACCGGGATCTCGGCGGCTGCGGAGATCGCCTGGATGGTGGTCGCGACGTAGCCCCGCTCGGCGAACAGTCTGCGCGCGGTGACCGCGATGACATCACGGGTCAGCTGGGCCTGCCGCTGTCGGTGGGAGGTCGCCCCCTTGGCTGCCATCGGTTCAGAGTATCCCTGTGGACATCATAGTGCTACTATGATGATTGAAGTGCAGCTATGATGGCCGGCCCTGATTCGGAGGAGAGAAATGTTCAAGGCGACCCGGGAGTTCGACTTTCAATGCACGCCGGACCAGGCGTTCACGCACGTGGCTCGCGAATTCTTCGCCAACAAATCCCGTTGGGATCCGGACATCACCGAGCTGGTCAGGACTTCGCAGGGTGACGTCGCTGCCGGGACCACCGGCAGGGAGACCCGGCGCGCTGGTGGACGCTCCTT
>CATPBU010000208.1 GCA_955652455.1 Candidatus Dormiibacterota bacterium | reverse complement strand
GTGGTGACCGACCGAAACCAGCGCCGGCGCCGGCAGCGGGGATCCGGACCCGGTGGCAAAGGCGGCGAAGCAGACGACGGCCAGCGCGGCGGCGATGAGCAGTCCCGACAGTGCTGCGTCCACCTTCTGCCCCCGGCCCAGCTGCAGGCTGTCGCTGATGTCAGGGCTGGTGCCGTCGCCGGGCCCGGGACGTGTCGCTGTCTCGCTCATCGCCGGCGCACCGCTTCAACGGGTTGGAGCGAGGCCGCACGCGCGGCCGGGTACAGGCCCGCGCCGACGCCGACCACCAGTGCGACTGCAATCGCGACGAGGATGGCGTTGTAGGTCACCACCGGAGCCGGGATGTCGGTCACGACGCTTCCCATGAAGTTTGCCGCACCGTAGCCGAGCGCGATCCCGACGACCGCGCCGAGACACGCCAGGAGCAGCGCCTCGAGGAGAAACTGCGACAGGATGTTTCCCCACGTGGCACCCACCGCGCGGCGGATTCCGATCTCGTACGAACGCTCACGCACGCTGGCCAGCATCAGGCTCATGATGCCAACCGCTCCGGTCAACAGCGAGATCGATGCGATCACCACGAGCATCCACTTCATGAGGGTGCCAAACCGTTCCGCGCTGGCGATCAGGTCCTGCTGGGTGCGCACCTGGAAGTCGGCCTGGAGAGGGTTGGTGATGTGGTGGCGTCGGAGCAGCGTGTTGGTCACCTCGATCTTCACCTGGGCAGTGCTGTTCGGGCTGGTCGACTGGACGAGGACCTGCTGAATCCGGGGAGCCGTGGTCGGCAGGACATCCGCCCAGAGAGATGTGATCGGCATCACCGCGAGGTCGTCCTGGTTGTACGCGCCCGAGTAGCCACGCGACGCGAAGACGCCGACGACTGTGTACGGGTGCTGGTTGATTCGAACCGTCTGCCCGAGCGGATCCTCGCCGACGAAGATGCCGTCGACAACCGTCTGGCCCACGACGACAACCGACGCCGCCGACTGGACCTCGGCCGAATTGAAGAAACGGCCCTCCTTGATGGTGTAGCCACGTGCCGCGCGGAAATCCTGGGAGGATCCGAGCACGTCGGTCTGCGCGTTGCGTGAGAGGGCGTTCACATTGTTGCGCAGCCCTGCGGTTGGCACCGCCGCGACGCCATCGGGCACGAATCCGCCATCTCCGAGAGCCGAGACATCATCGGTACTGAGGCTGGAGTTGCTGCCAATGCCGACCTGAACCCCAGAAGCTGACACGCCCGAGGCGTAGACGACGACCAGGTTGGCGCCCAGTCCCTGCACCTGGGCCTTGCTGGCCACACCCACCGCGTGAGCGACGGCGATGAGCAGGACAACGGAGGCGACCCCGGCGAAGATGCCGATGACATTGAGAGCGGCGCGCGTCCAGTGCCGTCCCAGGCCGCGTGCGGCAACGGAGACTGTGTCCGTCAGCTTCATTCGGTCGTCCTTGCCGGGCGCATGATGCCGGGGTGCGGCAGCGACGGCCGAGGCTGGAAAACCGGCCGGGCGGCGTCGGTGGGCGTCGCGGCGATGTCGAGAGGCGCACGCACCGCGCCCTCTGCCAGCCTCACCACGCGCTGGGCGGAGGCGGCAACATGATGATGGTGAGTCACCACCACGACACTCCTCCCCTGGTCGTTGAGCGCGCTGAGGAGGGTCATCAAGCGCTCGGCGCTCTCCGGATCGACGCTGCCGGTCGGCTCGTCGGCGAGAACCAGCGGGGGATCGGTCACCAGGGCGCGGGCGATGGCGGCGCGCTGCTGCTCGCCCCCGGACAGCAGGCCGGCCCGCTGGTCAGCCAGGTGCGCGATGCCGACATCGTCGAGAGCCTTCAGGGTCAGCTTGCGGCGATTCCGCGACACCCCCGCGTACACCAGCGGCAGCTCCACGTTCTCGCGAACGGTGAGCTCAGACACGAGGTTGAACGTTTGGAACACGAACCCGACTGAGCGGTTGCGCAGCCGAGACAGTCGTGCGTCGTTGAGCCTCGCCGTGTCCTCGCCCATGAAGGTGAGATGTCCCGAGGTGGGGCGGTCGAGACAGCCGATCAGGTTGAGCAGCGTGGACTTCCCTGATCCCGAGGGTCCGATCACGGCCACGAACTCGCTGCGGAGGATGGTCAGGTTGACGTCCGAGAGCGCCGGGGTCGTGCAGCCGGGATAGGTCTTGGTGACGGCGCTGAGCTCGATCACGTCCCAGGACAGGCTCCGCGCGCGTTGCGCGTCATCAGGTTGGACTTGGCCGGGCAGACGGGAGCGTCTGACCGGGCGAGGTGACAATCTGCTGGCCCGCGGTGAGCCCTGAGGTGATCTGCGCGAACCTGTCTCCGATGAGGCCCGTGGTCACGACTGTCGGGACCTGACTCCCGTGGTACCAGACGTCCACGTATTGAGCGCTGTTGAGCGTATACAGAGACTGGTTGGGGACGCTGAGCACATTGTTGGCCTGCGCGATGTCGATGAGCACGGTCACGGTCATGCCGCTGCGCAGACGCTTGTCGGTGCCCTTCACCGCGACCGAGGCGAAGTATTCGGTGACCCCGTTCACCTGACTGGCATTGTTGTCGATGGCGGCCACGGTCCCGGGAATGCTCAGGACCGGCAGGGCATCGAAGGCGATCGTCCCGGTCTGGGCCACAGCCAACTGGGCGGCATTCTGCTGGTCGAACGCGGCGGAGACCTGGTAGGCGGTTGCGCTGCCGAGCACGATGAAGGCGTTACTTGCGGCGGTGCTCGCCGCCGACGAGGGATCGATGATCACGCTCGACGAGCCCGACAACGCCGGGACGTGCGTGACCCCAGCCGAGATGCTCTGACCCACCTGCGAGTTGATCTCCAGCACAGTTGACGACTCGGGTGCGACGAGAACCGTGTTGGCCTGCGCGGCATTTGCCGTCTGCAGTTGAGCCTGGGCGTTGGCGATCTGCAATTGGGCGGCGGCAATCTGCTGTGCGTTGTTGTTGATCTGGGCAGTGGCCAGCGCCGCTTGGCCGGCAGCCAATGCGGCCTGTGCAGAGGCCAGGGCTGCCTTCTGTGCTGACTGGTCAAGCTGAGCCAGCTTCTGTCCAGCCGTGACCGCGTCGCCGACCTTGACGTTGGTTGCGGCCAACAGGCCGGACGTGGCGAAGTTGACGAACATCAATTGCTGTGGAAACAGCGTTCCCGTGGCCTTGGCGACGACCGGGAACGACGTGTAGGAAACGGTTGCCAGGGCGGGCGGACTCTGCGGTTTCTTGGTGAGGCTTTGGACCACGGACGGTCCGAACGCCACCACCATCAGCACGACGATCGCGCCGAAGACGACAGCCAACCTGCGAAGGACCCTCGTGGTCATGCAAAACCCCCAGGAATCCTTGCCGCCCGGACCCCCTGCATCGCGTAATCAGTGTCGATCATACACCACGCTTCTTTGCGCCCTGGTCACGACCAGGCTCGGGAGCAGCCCGTTCGATGCTGAGCTTGAGCGCGTCGAGAGCAAGGCCGGCAAGCTCCGGGCGGCAGATCAGCAGGTCAGGAAGATAGGGTTCGGGACTGTTGTACTGGAGTGGCGAGCCGTCGATCCGTGAGCAGTGCAGTCCGGCGGCGGCGGCGACGGCGACGGGGGCCGCCGAATCCCATTCGTACTGACCGCCGGCGTGCACGTAGATGTCGGCATCGCCTGACATGATCGCCATGGCCTTGGCGCCCGCCGAGCCCATGTAGACGACCTCGCCGTCGAGCGCGTTCGCCAGCTCGGCCACCAGGGCCGGCGCCCGGCTCCGGCTGGCGGCGATGCGTGGCCGCGGGCCGGCGGCAGGCAGCTCACCGGTGGGCCCACCGGTGTTGAACACCCGGTCCTGCGCGGGCAGAGCCACCGCCCCGGCGACCGGGATGCCTCCGATGCAGAGCGCCACGTGCACGGCCCAATCGTCGCGCGGCGGCTCGCCGAACTCGCGCGTGCCGTCGAGTGGATCGATGATCCAGACGCGGTCGTGGTTGAGCCGGTCGAGATCGTCCTTGCCCTCCTCCGAGAGGATGGCGTCGTCGGGGCGGAGCTCGGCCATCCGCTCCATGATCAGGTCGTGAGAGCGGCGGTCGCCCTCATCGCGGAGCTGCTTTGGGTCAGTCCCGGCAGCCATCGATTGGCGGAGTGCGAGCAGCAGCCGGCCGGCCTCCTGGGCAACGTCCCGGGCCACGACGTGGTCGTCGGCCGACAGCGATTGCGCAATGGCGTTCTTGCCGTGGCCGCCCACCGTCTGCCTCCTGAGGGACCGTCCCAGCGGCGTGCTGGGACCATGCTTCGAGTTTCAACACGTCAATCGTGACTTTGGTTACGTTCCACCAACTTCTGCGCGTTCTGGTGCACACTCCCGCACGTGAGGGTGTCAGCCAAGGTCGATTACGCGCTGCGTGCGATCGCGCAGCTTGCGGCGGAAGGCGGTGACCGGCCCGTCAAGGCCGAACATATCGCCAAAGCCCAGGACATTCCGCTCAGCTTCCTGCTCGGCATCCTTCGCGAATTGAAACAGGCGCGCCTGCTCAAGAGCTACCGCGGCACCGACGGCGGCTTCGGACTGGCGCGGCCCCCCGAGCGGATCACGCTCGCGGAGGTCATGAGGGTGATCGACGGCCCGCTCGTCAATCTCCGCGATTCTCAACTCCGGGAGCTGGAATATGGGGGGCCCACGCTTGCCCTCGAGGAGGTCTGGATGGCGGTTCGCGCCAGCGTCCGCTCGGTCCTCGAGAACGTGACCGTGGCCGACCTGATCAGCGGATCAC
>CATPBU010000207.1 GCA_955652455.1 Candidatus Dormiibacterota bacterium | reverse complement strand
GGTGACGGCGCTCATGCTGCCGAATGGTGGGAGCGACTCGGCTGTCCCTACGAGGCAGCCCTGGCGCTCGCCAGCGCTGACAGCAACGAAGCCCTCCGGCGCGCCCTCGCCGAGCTCCAGCGCATGGGGGCACGGCCGGCGGCGAGTCTCGTCGCCAGACGGTTGCGCGAGCGCGGCGCGCAAGCGCTTCCCCGTGGGCCGCGACCGTCGACGCGGGGCAACCCGGCCAACTTGACGTCCCGCGAGGTTGAGGTGCTCGCGTTGATTGCGAAGGGGTGCAGCAACGCGATCATAGCCAGGCGACTCTTCCTGTCCGAGAAGACAGTCGCGCACCACGTGTCAGCGATTCTGCGCAAGCTCTGCGTTGACAGTCGAGGTCAAGCGGCAGCCGAGGCTGTGCGCCTCGGCCTCGCCGGTCAAGATGGGTAGCCCTCCACTCCAATCTGGGGCATTCTTCGGATGCGCGCATGCAGGTGACACGCCTAGCGTCAGCGCATCGGATCAACCCGTCAAGGAGTACAGGAAATGCAGGCTCGACTCTCGCTTCACAGGTTCCCCAGCCGGATGGCAACGCTCCTGCTCGCAGTGATTGCGGCGCTGACACTCGGAGGTTTCCTTGGATACACCACCAAGCCCGCCACCGTGATCACCGGCGCAACCCACACCGTCGTGGTGCCCGCCCAGGCCCCCGCCCAGGCGCAGGCTCAGGGTGGCCCGGACGGGAGGATCGGCGGTCCCCTGCGCTGAACCAACTACGGCAGTGAAGAGGTCGGGAGCGATCCCGGCCTCTTTCGCCTGCCACGAACAAGGCGCACGCGGCAACGCCTTCTACCCAGGGACCATTGGGCCACTTCGCTCGTTACCACGCGGTCCGACCCATATCAAGGCTCGGCGGGATCGGGGCACACGTGGCACCCATCGGCACGACCGCTCGCGCCACAGCGATCTACAACCGCTGACGGCTACTGTGACTGAGGAAGCGGGACCGCCTGGGCCTTCTTGCTGATCCCCGCTAGAATCCCGTCGGCGCGATCCGCGGATAGGAGACTGACGGTAAGAGATGCTCGCTGTCGATGCCGCTGAGCGCTGGAGGCGGACCTGCGCGGACGCTTGGCCACGGCGTGACATCGAAGCAATCGCCGCCCTCTATGCTCCTTCAGCCTCGTATCGATCACTCGCGTTTCGTCAACCGAATCACGGCATCGAGGGTGCCCGCCGCTACCTGCGCGAGAACTTCGACGCCCGAAGGCGTGATCCGTATATCCAGGATGGCGCTGATGTGGCCGCCGGCGGCTGACCATCGTTCGAGGTGGTGATGATCGAGTTGCGCGTGGCGCTCATCGGCTACGGCCTGGCGGGACGGGTGTTCCATGGGCCGCTCCTCCGAGCCACGCCCGGGCTCAGAGTGACCGCGATCGTCGTCCGGGACCGCGGACGGCGTGAACGCGCGGCCGCGGACTTTCCAGAGGCGCGGCTTCTGGCGAGCGCCGACGACCTGTGGGCGCGCCGCGAAGACTTCGATTTGGTGGTGGTGGCAACCCCACCCGACTCGCACATCCGGTTGGCCGAGGCCGCGATCGATGCTGGTCTTGCGCTGGTGGTTGAGAAACCACTCGCCACCAACGCTGACGGCGCGCGCAGCCTGATCGAGCGCGCTGCGAGTCGGCAGGTCCTGCTTGTTCCCTTTCACAACCGCCGCTGGGACAGCGACCAGATCACGCTGCGCCGCCTGATCGCCGACGGACAGTTGGGCGACATCTACCGGTACGAGTCGCGCTTTGAGCGCTGGCGACCGCATCCGGATCCGAGCGCATGGCGCGAGACCCTGGCCTCCACGGAGGGAGGCGGCGTGCTCCTCGACCTCGGCGTCCACCTCGTTGACCAGGCACTGTCGCTTTTCGGGCCGATCATCGACGTGGTCGGTGAGTTCGCAGCACGCCGAGGCGGGGCCAACGACGACGTCTTCATCGCGCTACATCACGCGTCCGGAACCCGATCGCACCTCTGGGCGAGTGCGGTCACAGCCGCGCCCGGGCCGCGGCTGCGTGTGCTTGGCTCGCGTGGCGCCTATGTGGTCGAGTACCTCGACGGGCAGGAGGCAGCCCTCCGCGACGGCGCGGATCCCGCGCACGCAGACTTCGGTGCGGAGCCCCCGGAACGGTGGGGACGGCTGGTGCGTGGCGAGGAGTCTCAGATGGTGCCGAGCCAGCCGGGGCGTTGGTGCGACTTCTATCCGTCGGTTGAACGCGCCATCCGCACAGGAGCGCCACCACCGGTTCGTGGCAGCGATGCGCTGGCGGCGCTCCAAGTGCTCGATGCCGCGCAACACGGCGACCCCGCGTCGAAATAGGCTCGGCGACGAATCCGGACCACTTGCCATTCTCGACAAGGTCGGCGAGGCTGCAGCGGTGGCGGTCCCACGCGGCGTCCCACAGCGCAAAGCAGCTGCCCTCACGGCTTCAGAGCTGCGTTATGGCACCTCCGCCGGCTACTGGGTCATCGCGGCGACGGTCCTGGGATCCGGGGTGGCGGCTCTCGATGCGACGGTTGTCGGCATTGCGCTGCCGACCATGGGTCGCGAATTCGGGGCCGACGTGGCGGGGTTGCAATGGGTTGTCACGGGCTACTTGCTCACGCTGGCGGCCCTGCTGCTGCTCGGTGGAGCATTGGGCGACCGCTATGGCCGGCGCAAGGTCTTCGTGATCGGCGTGATCTGGTTCGCGGCAGCGTCCCTCGTCTGCGGGCTGGCTCCCAATACGGTCATCCTGATCGCGGCCCGGGCGCTGCAGGGTATCGGCGGAGCGCTGCTCGTCCCGGGCAGCCTCGCCATCCTCGAAGCGTCATTCGCCCCGGGCGATCGATCGAAAGCGATCGGCGCCTGGTCTGGGCTCGGCGGTGTCGCCACCGCGGTGGGTCCGTTCGTTGGCGGATATCTGATCGGAGCAGTCTCCTGGCGACTCATCTTCTACCTGAACCTCCCGCTGACCCTGGCCGTCGTGGCAATAACCGCGCGCCACGTGCCTGAGTCGCGCGACCCGGAGGCCAGCGGCCGCATCGATGTTGTCGGCGCCACTCTCGCCGCCGTCGGCCTGGCCGGTCTCTGCTACGGGCTGATCGAAGGTCCGGACCTGGGCTGGCAATCGCCGGTGATCGTGTTGACGCTTGCCATCGGCGCGCTCGCCTTGGGATTGTTTCTCGTTGCGGAGACGCGCGTGCGGCATCCGATGCTGCCACTGGCCGTCTTTCGATCCAGACAATTCAGCGCAGCCAACATGGTCACCCTTGTCGTCTACGCCGGTCTCGGGGGCGCGCTCTTTCTCCTGCCCATCCAACTCCAGCAGGTTGCTCACTACACACCGCTGCAGTCAGGCGCTTCTCTGCTGCCTCTCACCGCGATCATGCTGGCACTCTCAGCGCGATCCGGTGCCCTGGCCAGCCGCATCGGCCCGCGGCTGCAAATGACGGCAGGTCCCCTGATCGTTGCCTGCGGTTTGGTCATGTTTGCCCGAGTCGACGCGACCGGTGGATACCTCGGTGAGGTGCTGCCCGCGGTCGTCGTACTGGGACTCGGCCTGGCGACCACGGTGGCACCCCTGACCGCGGCTGTGCTCGCGGCCGCACCGGCGCAGAGGGCGGGCGTTGCGTCCGCGGTCAACAACGACGTCGCTCGGGCGGCAGGTCTTCTTGCCGTGGCGATCCTGCCCGCTGCTGCCGGCATCACCGGCGCGAGCTACCTGCGTCCGGACGTGTTCTCCGCAGGTTTCCGTACCGCGATGCTCGGTGCGGGGCTGACCTGCGCGCTCGGCGGTGTCCTGGCTGCTTTCACGATTCGAAAACCTGCGCAGACGGGTGAGGTGACGTCCGTGTCCGCACGTGACGCGGTGCACTGCGCGCTCGACGCACCATTGCTACGCATGGGCGCAGCGCACTCGCCAGCAGACTTGACAACAGACGGTCACCAATGAACGAAGGCCGCAGTACCCGCGGGCCCTACCAAGCGCCGGACCTGCTGCAGCTGCTGCGATGACAGGATTGGACGTGAGCTGTTAATCCGCTGCGTTCTCGGTGGCGTGATCCTTGACGGGCATCTCCATCATCCGCAGCATGTCAATCCCTCCGGTGCGGAGAAAGCGCACAAGCAGCACCGCAACCAGGAGAAGGACCGCGATGTTCAGGAAGGTGTCGTAGTTCCAGGACACGGTGGTGTCGAAGACGGTCACATGTCGATTGGTCGGGGTGAGCCCGGTGACGTTGAACAGGAGTCCGACAACCATGCCCGCCGCGGCCATCGTGAGGTACGAGACCATGAACAGGTACACGGCCACGCGGCGCCCGTAGTACTTACGGTAGATGTTGAGGATCGGGAGGATGATGAGGTCGGCGAAGATGAAGGCGATCACGCCGCCGAAGCTGATTCCGCCACGCCACAGCACCGCGGCGAGGGGTACATTGCCGACCGAGCAGACGAAGCTCACGACCGCCACCAATGGCCCGATCAGTGCACCCCACACCTCTGAAAGGAGACCATGCCCCTGGAGGAACAGGTTCGACCACACCGAGTCGGACACCCAGGACCCGAGCGCCCCGGCGATGAGGAAGCCGAGGACCAGGTCCGTCCACAAGCTGTAGATGTTCATGAAGAAGTAGTGGGCGATCGAGGTCAATGCCGGCCCTGAGACTGCGCGTCGTAGAAGCGGTCCATCGGTCACCGACATGTCCATCGCAGCGTGACCCTCCATGCGACCGAGCACCCCCCGCTCTGCCTGCTCGTGAGCTTCGCTGACGAGCCGCTGGCTCAGGGTCACCTTGAGCACGATCGCGAGGATGACGACCATGACCAGGCCGCCGAGCAGCTCCGCGCTGAGGAACTGCCAGCCGAGCAGGATGAGCAGGACCAGCCCCAACTCGAAGACGAGGTTCGTCGACGCGAATTCGAAGATGATCGCGTTGCCCAGCGTCGCTCCCTTTCGGAACAACGTCCGCGCCAGCGCGACCGCGGCGTAGGAACACGAGGAGGAGGCCGCACCCAGCGCCGTCGCGATCGCCTCCTCGCGCGGCCGGTCCTTCCCGAGCAGCCGAGCGATCATCTGCTTTGACACCAGCGCCTCGACGATGGCCGACAGCAGAAAACCAAGGGCGAGCGGCCAGAGCACCTGCCAGAACATCGCAAAGGCAAGGCTCAGTGCCTTGCCGATCTCTTGGAGAACGAACACGGTCAGCCGAAGAGGAACCGGCCGATCGCGGTCAGGATGTCGATGAAGGAG
>CATPBU010000206.1 GCA_955652455.1 Candidatus Dormiibacterota bacterium | reverse complement strand
CGGCGACTACCTGCGCGAGGTGAACGCCGCCGGCTCGGGCGGCTGAGCCGGCGCCGCCCCGGTGGGCCGGCGTTCCTCGAGCCAGTGGTCGACGATACGGACGAACTCCCGGGGTCGCTCGAGCTGGGGCACATGGCCGGTCTCCGAGAGGACCCGGAAGCTCCAGTCGGGGCGGAGCGCGGCGGCCCATCCGGCTGCGGAGACGCTGACCAGGCGGTCGCTGTCGCCATGGATGATCAGGGTGGGCGCGCGCACGCCGCGGATGTGGGTCTCGACAGTCTCGCGGCGGAGCAGCCAGCGGGTCAGCGAGCGTGAGGCCTCGATGAAGGCGCGATGGGGGTCGTCGAGCTCGGCTCGCCATTTGGTCAGCTCGACTTGGGCCTGGCGCGTCGCGGGGTTGATCCGCGAGACATCGACCGTGCAGAGCTTGAGCACGTCGTCCACCAGCCGTTCCGCGCCGCGCCGCCGGGTGTGGTTGTCGGTCAACCACTGCCCGACGCCGGGCACGGCCAGGACCAGGAACGCCGCGGTGATCATCAGGGCAAGCCGCCCTCCGCGGGTGCGGGGCAGCGCTGGGTCGACCAGCACCAGGCCGGAGATGAGGTCGGCGCGACGCGACGCCTCGACAATGCTGATCAGGCCGCCCATCGAGTTGCCCATCAGCATTACCGGCTGACCCTGGCCGATGTGTCGCACCATGGCGTCGACGAGGCGTTGGTTGGCTGCCACGGTGGCGTGGCGGTTCTCTATGGGGGTGCGGCCGAAGCCGATCAGGTCGAGCGACCAGACCCGGTGATGGCGCGCCAGCGCGGGGGCGACGTCACGCCAGTCGAGCAGGGATCCGCCGAGCCCGTGGACCAGCAGCATGTGGGGTCCCTCCCCGCCGTGGTCCACCGCGTGGACCGGTCCATCGAGGTCGAGGGTCACGTCGGCCACACCGGCGATGCTATCGGGTCGTCGCCCGTCGGCCGCGGCGGTCGCTCAGTGCTCGGGGCGCCAGACGTTGCCGAGCACGCGGACCTGGCCGCTGAACCCCTCACTCCAGCAGGCCAGGATGTCGGCGGCGATCGGGGGATGCATGTCGAGGCCGGTCAGCTCACCGCGGCCACGCCAGGCGACGTCCTCGAGCACGCCGTCGCGGCCGACGCGGAGCTCCCCGTCCGCGGCGGTGGCAGCGAAGACGAGGTTGAGCAGGTGGCGCCCTCCTGGCTCGATGGCCTCGCAGACGATGATCAGCCGGCCCACCTCCACGACCAGGCCGGTCTCCTCCAGCATCTCCCTCGCCGCCGTCTCCATCAGCGTCTCGCCGGGCTCCACTCCCCCACCCGGTAACAGCCAGTGGCGGTGGCCACGCGCGAAGTGCTCGGCGACCAGGATCCGATCGCCGTCGACCAGGCAGACGGCGACACGCACTCGCACCCCGGTCTCACTCACCGGCGGATTATCCGTCCAGGGCTTGACTCGAACAGTTGTTCGATGTATGGTCGGCCTCAAGGGAACATCTGTTTGGGGTGAAGTGGGAATGATCCGCGATTACGGCTCCCAGGTTCGCCGCCCGCGGCGGCGGCGGTGGCAGCGCGATCCGCGCGTGGTCGTCGCCGGCATGGTCACCGCCCTGGCCGGCTCCGTCCTCCTCGGTGGCAACGTCTACGGGGCGCTCAACGTCGGCCAGCCGGCCCAGGTCCAGGTGCACAGCGGCGACAGCCTCTGGAGCATCGCCTCAAGCCGCTACCAAACTGGCGACGTGCGCGACCACATCGACCAGATTATTGCCCTCAACCACCTCGCCGGCGGCTCGATCAGTCCCGGCCAGACCCTGCTCCTGCCGGCACCCTGATCCGGGTCGAGGCCACCGCGGGCTCCGGCACCGTTCGCCCCGCATTGAGCTCGGCGAGCCAGGGGACAGAACCCGACGGCTGCGGACTGGGGGTGTCTGCTCCGGGACGCGGCCCGCCGCCGCCGCCGCCGTCGTCGCCGCCGTCGGTGGCGCTGTCGTTGAGCATGCGCGTGAAGATGATCGCGAACGCCGTGAACAGCGCAAGCTTGCTGACCAGCGCGATGCACGCGCCGGCGATCTGCTGGTCAGCCATCACCCCGAGGCCCAGCACTCGAGGCGCCAGGCCGTAGGTCGGGTACAGGGGATGCTTGGCCAGCGCCACGGTGATACCACCGAAGGTCTGGGGAATCGTGGCCACGAGGATGTAGCCAAGCGTGGCCCAGCGGCCGAGCACACGCCGGTCGCCCAGTGGCACCACGATCGGCCACCAGAAGAGCACCGAGGCCAGCAGGAGCGTGACCTGCTGCACCGCGTACAGCTCCGGAACCCGTAGCGATGCATCGTAGACAGGACCGACGTGCCACGCGAAGAACACCGCGTTGATAGTGGTGATGGCGGTCACCGGGTGCACCAACACGCGAGCAATGCGGTGCACCAGGCGTGGCATCGCCGTTCGTGACCGCGCGGGCAGAGCGAGCAGGATGAGCGGCGGGATGACGCCCATCACCAGGGTGATCTGCAGGAGGTGCGCGGTCAACAGGTAGTGCGACGCCATCGTCTGCAGCGGCGACCCCCAGGCGATGACCAGCAGCAGCAGCGCCATCCATCCCACCGCTCGTCGCCACCGCCCGCGACCGTGGCGGGTGCGGCGCGCGGAGGCGACGACCACCGCGCCGGTGACCGCGACGCCGGCGAGCAGGAGAGGGTCGAACGGCACCGTCCACATGGAGGGCAGCACCGTCACACCGTACCGCAGCGGTCCTCCGGAAGCCATACCCACGAGGCGTCGGCGACGATTGACCAGCGCAACCCTGTGCAGAATGCGGTATACAGGGGAATTGATCGATTCAACCTGAGCACGCACAATGAGGCGAGGGCGTCCCAGGCGTCAATCATGCCCAGTAATCCGTATCAATTCTCACTCCGGACCAGTCGGGTTCCCGGCGATGTGCTCGATGACGTGGCAGCCCGCCCGCTGCCGGGCATTGCCGTGGCCGAACGGGGCACGCATTACCTGGTGCTACGCCCGCAGCGGCGCTACCGCTACGGGTCGGACATCGCTGTCGGGGCTGCGATCGTCATCGTCCTGGCGGTGCTCATCGCCACTGCGCTGACCCCGGTGCTGATCGTGCTGCTGCCGCTGGCGGTGCTGCCCGCGATCCCCCTGATCTTCGACCACCGTCCCACCTTGGCAGTCAGCGCCATCATCGACGACGACGGCAGCACGCGTGTCACCGTGCACGGCGAAGCCTCGTCCGAGTTGGCTGCAGCCGTCGATGCCTTCCTGGGAGCGCTGCCCAAAGCCCCCCAACCCCCGACCGAGGCGGAGACACCGGCCGCGGTGGCGTCGACGGGCTAGCTGATCACCCGGATCACGGCCGTCACCACTCCTTCGATGGCGAGGTCTCGAGGATAGATCGGCTCGAGATCGGGATTCTCCGGCTGCAGGCGCACTCGGCCGCCATCACGGAAGAAGCGCTTGACGGTGACCTCGCCCTCGCCGGTGGTCTCGTTCTCGATCCTTGCCACCACGATCGTTCCATTGGCCGGCACGTCCCGGCGCGGCCGGACCAGCACGATGTCGCCATCGTTGATCCCGGCCCCGATCATGCTGTCGCCGTGGACCGTCAGGGCGTAGGCGTCGTCCCCGCCTGCGATCTCCGGGCCGACGGTGATGTGATCCTCAACGTTCTCCTCGGCGAGCACCGGCGTGCCGGCGGCGACCCGGCCGACCAGTGGAAGACGCAGCACGTTGCTGGCGAAGGGCAACGCCGACTGCTCGGCGCCGACCACCTCCACCGTCCGTGATTTGGTCGGATCGCGGCGGATGAGACCCTTGGTCTCGAGGGCGTTGAGGTGGTTCTGCACTGTGGACGAGGAACTCAGGCCGACGGCGTGGCCGATCTCCCTGACCGTGGGGGGATACGAGTGCTGGCTGGCGTGGGTGCGAAGGAACTCGAGGATCTGGCGCTGGCGCCCCTCGACCGGCTCTGTCATAACAACCTCCAGGGCCATCTTTGGCGGTCGCAATGTACCACGGATCCGTCGATAGCGCAAACGGATGTTCCCATGCGCCCGAAAGACCTGCCGCCGAGCCTCGCCGCCGTCTCTTGGCATTGCCGTCAACGAGCCGTGCCCGCGCCATCATGAGCCCGCGTTGACGGCGCCGTAGCATCTGGGTCAGCCGCTCGCCAGCCACCAGCAGGGGTACACCAGGGACCGTGAGAACCATGCCCGCCCGCGCCAAGACGCCCAGCCTCGACCCGCCTGCCGACGAAACGCCGAGCCCCGCCGTGGCCCGCTGTGGCGAACCAGGTTGTGACGGTCAGCCTCTCGAGGCCTGCGCCTACGTCGACAGCCGCGGTCGCGCCTGTCGCACCCACTGGTGCGCCGCGCACGGCACCAGCGTGGGCGGATCGCGCTACTGCCGCCGTCACGCAGGCACGATCGGAGCCCTGGGCAGCAAGGCGAACAACCCGCGAGCGCTCCCAGACGTCGGCCACCGCGGCGCTTCGCTGGTGCGCTGGCTGTACCGTGACCTCGACCCGACACTCACCAAGCTGCTCGAGAGCCTCAGCACCGACCATGACCACCTGCTGCGCGACAGCGAGGTCGCGGTCACCCGTGACGCGGCCGGCTCGCGCCAGTGGGACATGAGTTGGAAGCTCGCGTCCCCAGCCGGTGTACGCCTGCGCATCTCCCTGGTCGTGGAGGAAGCCGACGACTCGATCGTGCTGGTGCGCCTCGACAACACGGTCGTGGCCAGCGGCATCCCGCCGTGGATCGAGTCACGGCGACGCGGCCACGCCCTGAGCGCGGCTGACGACGCTGAGCAGCGCCGGGAGTTCTACGCGTTCATCGTGAACTTTCTCGCCAAGGCCCTGCGGGAGCGGGCCTGACGGCCTTCAGCACACGGTCGGCGAGCCTGGCGGTGGACGCGTCGCCCCCGCGCTCGAGGCGCAGCACACATGGCTCATGCCGGAACCACGTGCGCTGCGCTTTGACGTACCGCCGGGTGCGGTGCAGCGTCGTCGCACGCGCCTCCTCGAGGCGCATGTCGCCCGCGACGAGCGCGAGGGCTTCCGCGTAGCCGATGCCCGCGCGCCTCAGCGCCTCCGGCGTGGTGCCACGCCTGAGTTCGTCCTCGACTTCGGCGACCAGGGCGCCGGCCACGAACATGCCGTCCATACGCGCGTCGAGCGCATCGCGGTGGCTGGCGCGGTCAGCGTCAAGGATCACCAGGTCCACGTCAACTCCAGCCGCCGTTTGGCGCGCCTGCGCCAGAGATGACGCGCCGCCGCGCAGCAGCTCCAGCGCGCGGATCACGCGCCGAGGATTGGCAAGGTCGACGGACGCCGCGCCATCCGGATCTCGGCAACGCAGCTCAGCTGCAAGTCGCTCGAGGCCGGCGGGGTCGGACGCGTCCGCGGTGAGCTCTGCGCGCGTCGCCGCGTCCGGTTGCGCACCGCTGAATTCCCAGCCCTCACGCAGGGCGCGCAGATACTGCCCGGTCCCACCGACGAGGATAATGTCGACAGCGCGCGCGTCGAGGTCGGCGAGCGTGGTTCGTGCCAGCTCGAGCCAGTCGGCGACAGTGAACGGTGCCCCCGGTTCACACAGGTCTAGGAGATGGCAGGGAACGCCCCCCAACTCTGCCGGCGTCGGTGCGGCGGTGCCGGCGCGCAGCCGGCGGCTGACCTGCCGTGAGTCGGCGTTCACAAGCTCAGCGTGCAGCCGCCGGGCCAGCTCGACGGCCAGGACCGTCTTGCCGGTCGCCGTCGGTCCAGCG
>CATPBU010000205.1 GCA_955652455.1 Candidatus Dormiibacterota bacterium | reverse complement strand
CGTGGCGGCGCAGCCACTCACTGCCGCTGACGACGCTGGTGCTGGCGCTGGCAGCGCTCACACCGTGGCTGACCGTCGAGAGCCGCGTCGGCTTCGAGGTGATCTCCGTTGTCGCGGCGATATCAGCTGCGCTGCTCTGCCTGTCGATCGCGCAGGACACAGGAGGCTGCACGTGGTACGCCGCAGCGGGGACGCTCCTCGGCATCGCGGTGTTCGCGTACAGCACCGGCCGCGTGACGGTGCTGCTCTTGAGTGTCGCACTGGTGATTGCGTACAGCATGTACTGGAGGCGCCAGAAGCGAGTGTGGATCATCACCCTTGTCCCCGTGGTGATCGCCTATGGCGTGCTGGCGGGGTGGAGCGCCCAGCACCCGGGCGCGATCACGGCGCGTTTCAACGCCATCAGCATATGGGCCGATGGGGCGCCCGTCCTGACCGTTGCCGGCAGGTTCATCGGAAACTATCTCACCTACTTCGGCCCCGACTTCCTGTTCGTCAGCGGTGACCACAACCCGCGCCACAACACCCAGTTCTCGGGGATGCTCCTGTGGATTGCGTTGCCGCTGGTTCTCGCCGGGCTGGTGGCCGCATGGCGTCGCCGCGACCAGCCGTTGGTGCGCTTCGCGGTGTTGGGTCTGCTCGTCGCGCCCGTCAGCGCCGCACTCACCAGTGAGAGTGTCCCACACGCGGTGCGCGCGGCAGTGATGGTGCCGCTGTTGCTTGTCCTTTGCGTCGAGGGCCTGATCTTTGTCGCGGAGCACGCCGCATCATGGCGGCGCTACGCGTACGCGGTGGTCGCTCTGGCGCTCGCCGTCCAGGGAGCGCTCTTCACCATCGACATGTACGTCGCCTGGCCTGCGCGTTCGGCCCCCGCGTTTGACTACGGGGAGGTCGACGCCATCACGCGAGCCGCAGCCCTGAGCGGTGGCCGGCAGGTGCTGCTCTCCGTCAACCTCGACCAGCCATACATCCAGGCCGCGTTCGCCCTCCGCCCGCCGCCGCCGCAGACCTTCGTGGCTGACTCCGGCTCCCCGCTTCTCGCTGAATTACACCTGTCCCTCTTCGACCCGGCCAACCCACCATCCGAGCCGGGCGCGATTGCCGTCCTGAGCGGCGCTGATCCCGCGCCCACCAATGCTCAACAACTCTTCGAGGAGCTGACGCCGGCGGCCTCGCTCGCCCTCGGCGGCCCACCTCTGCCTCCATCCGCCACGGTGGTCGTCTACCGCCTGCGCTGACCGGCTGCGGTGCGCCGAGGACGCGGATTCGCCCCTCCCCTGTATGGTTCACCGTCTGGGGTCAGGGAGAGTGGTTTCATGAACGATGTCGTCATCATCGAGGCGGTCCGCACGCCTCTCGGCCGCGGCAACCACAAGAACGGCGACCTCCGCGACGTGCACCCCCTGCGGCTCGCGGCGCATGTTCTGCGCGAGGTCGTTGGGCGGGCCGGTCTCGACCCGGCGCTGGTCGAAGACGTGGTCATGGGTTGCGTCAGCCAGACCGGCGAACAATCGATCAACATCGCTCGGCAGGCCGTCCTCCTCGCCGGCTTCCCGATCGAGGTTCCCGCCACCACCGTCGATCGGCAGTGCGGGTCGTCGCAGCAGGCGGTGCACTTTGCGGCCAATCTGATCCAATCTGGCGTGTGCGACATCACCATCGCGGCCGGGGTGGAGAGCATGAGCCGAGTGCCCATGGGGAGCACCGTTCTCCAAGGCCCCGGCACTCCCTACCCGCCGGAGTTGCTCGAGCAGTACGAGCTCGTCAACCAGGGACTTGCCGCAGAGATGATCGCCGAGCAATGGGGGATCACCCGCGAGCAGGCCGATACGTTTGCCACCGAGTCGCACCACCGTGCGGCCGTGGCCCAGGCTGCGGGCCACTTCGACAGGGAGATCGCGCCCGTCGTGGTCGGCGAGAACGGGGAGAGCCAGGTGGTGTCGCAGGATCAAGGGATCCGGCCATCCACCTCCGTCGAGGCTCTGGCGCAGCTGCAACCGTCGTTTCGCTCGGATGGCATCCTGCACGCCGGCAACTCGTCGCAGATAACTGACGGCGCCGCCGCCATCCTGCTGATGTCACGCGAACGTGCGCATCAACTCGGGCTATCGCCGCGCGCGATGATCCGCTCGCAGGCAGTTGTCGGCGTCGACCCGGTCACCATGTTGACCGGCCCGATCCCGGCCACGCGGAAGGTCCTGGAGCGCGCGGGCCTGGCAATTCAGGACATCGACCTCTTCGAGGTCAATGAGGCATTCGCCCCCGTGGTCCTGGCGTGGCAGCACGAGCACCACCCCGATATGGCGAGGGTTAACGTCAACGGTGGCGCCATCGCGCTGGGCCACCCGCTGGGGGCGAGTGGCGCGCGGCTGATGACCACCCTCCTCCACGAGCTCGAGCGCCGGGATGTCCGCCTCGGCCTGGAGACCATGTGCTGCGGGGGCGGCTTGGGGACTGCGACCATCATCGATCGGGACGCCTGACGCGTTTAATGCAGGGTCACGCTTTTGTCGCACAGTGGCCGAAGCTGCGAGGGTGATTGGTATGCTCAGCCGGCTTTGCGCTTCACCACTATGACCAATGGCCTGCATTGGCGATGAAGAAGGTTCTCATCATCGAGGACTACTACGCCCTCGCCGACATTGAGTCGCTTCTCTGCACCATGGAGGGCTATGAGGTGCGGGTTGCCAAGAGTGGCGACGAGGGGCTGAACGTGTTCACCGAGTTCAGGCCCGACCTGGTCCTCCTCGACCTCATGCTGCCCGGTGAGTTGAGTGGCACACAGGTGCTTGAGCGCATTCGCGCGGAGCACGGCGACGCCGCCAAGGTCCTCGTGGTCAGCGCGCTCGTCAACGCGACGACCACGCCCAAACTCGAGGCCTACGGCAACGTCCAGACGCTGGCCAAGCCCTTCAAGATCAAGGAACTCGCCTCGCGCATCCAGTCGATGCTCGCGGCCTGAACCGCAGCCGACACGCATGCGCGCCGAGCCGCCGCCATCCGGGCGCGACGACCCGCACCCGCGTCGCTCGGGTCGCCGAACGATTCCGCTGCAGCGCTGTCCGTATCTCGAGCAGATCCTGCGTGGGCCTGCGGTGTTGGGCATGCTGACGCGCTACAAGGCGGACTGTCACGTCGACCACCGCACCCACAACTTCACCGGCCGCCACCCGGTTCCACCGTGCATCAGCGAACCCGCGACCTGCCACCTCTACCGCGAAAAGTGGGCCGAGGAGAGCCAGCTCATCGATCGCTACCGCGACTGAGCCGCCGCTGCAGCCAGCCGCGACTCCATCTCCGGCGCGCCCGGCTCATCCACGTCGCCGCCGCCGTAGACGGCGAAGTACCGCGACTGCGGGTGGTGAAGCACGATCGCAGCGGTTGATTGTTCGGGCACCAGTTGGTAACCCTCGGTGAGCTCGACGCCGATGAGCTCACCGGGCACGATCCGAAAGAAGGTCTCATGGTCCTCGAGGTCCGGACACGATGGGTAACCCCATGAGTAACGACGACCCTGGTCAGCGTCGAGTCCGAGCTCATCGCGGATTCGCTGATGCAGCCATTCGGCCGTCGCCTCTGCCATCTGGGTGGCGAATCCATGCACGCGGAGCATGTCGTCGTACTCCCCATCGCGCTGCAGCTGAGCACTCAACTCTGACGCGCCCGGGCCCGTGGTCACCAGCTGGAGCGCGACCACGTCGCGTTGGCCCTCGCGCGCCTGCTCGACGGGTCGCACGTAGTCCGCGAGGCAGAGCCGGTTCTGGGCGCGCTGTCGCGGGAAGGCGAAACGCGCCAGCTCGACATCGTGGCGTTCCGGGTCGTAGATGACCACCGAATCGCCGTCGGCGAGCGCAGGCCAGTACCCGTACACGGCCTGCAGGCGCAGCCAATCGCCCCGCCGGGCCTCGTCGATCGAGCGCGCCAGCCGCGGTTCGAGCTCCTCCTCGAGCAGGGTCGCCCACTTCACGGGGTCGTGCACGCCCTTGAACTGCCAGCTCATCTTGAACAGCGAGTTGCGGTCGATACAGGGAATGACGGCGTCGAGGTCGATGTTGTCGAGGCGGCGTGGACCCCAAAACGGTGGCACAGGCAAAGCCACATCGGTTCGGGTGTCGCTGCGCAGCGCCAGCGGGGCGCCGCCGGACTGTGCCGCCGCCGCGTGTCGCCGCGCGTCGCGCTCACCATCCCGCTCAGCCTGGTGGACGGCTTCATCGCGGATGCGGTCGACCAGCGCGAGCCGGCGCGGCTCGTCGCGCAGCTGCTCCACGGTGTCGAGACCCTCGAAGGCGTCCTTGCAGTAGAAGACGCCCGGGTCGTAGATGCGGCCGTCGTCGAGGGTGAGGATGCGTCTGCCGAAGCCGCGGTTGATGGCGGCGCCACCGATGATCACTGGGAATTCCAGGCCGCGCGCGGAGAGCTCGTGCAGGCAGAGCGGCATCTGCTTGCTCGTGCTCACCAGCAGCGCGCTCAGGCCGATCACGTCCGCGTCGACCTCAACCGCGCGGTCGATGATCGTCGTCATCGGCACCTGCTTGCCGAGGTCGTGCACGGTGTACCCGTTGTTGCTGAGGATGGTGTTGACCAGGTTCTTGCCGATGTCGTGCACGTCGCCGTACACGGTGGCGAGAACCACGGTGCCCTTGGACGTGCCCTCGACGCGATCGAGGTACTTCTCGAGCTGACCGACAGCGCGCTTCATCACCTCGGCGCTCTGCAGGACGAAGGGGAGGATCAGCTCGCCTGCGCCGAAACGGTCGCCGACCTCCTTCATCGCTGGAAGCAGCACTTCGTTGAGGACAAGCACGGGGTCGCGATCGGCGACAGCGAGGTCGATCTGCTCCTCGATGCCGTCGCGCCGGCGCTGCAGGATCTGCGCATGGATGCGGGCGGCGGGGTCCATGCCCGCGTAGGGATCTGCGCTGCTCTCGACGGCGGCGCTGTCGCCGACGCCGTCGAAGTGCGCGATGAAGCGCGTCAGCGAGTCCTCGCGTCGGTTGAAGATGAGGTCCTCGGCGAGCTCACGTTCGGTGGCTCCGATCTCCGCATACGGGGTGATGTGGGCGGGGTTGACGATGGCGGCATCGAGACCCGCCTGCACGCAGTGGTACAGGAAGACGCTGTTGAGGCATGGCCGGCTCGCCACCGACAGGCCGAAGGAGACGTTGGAGACCCCCAGCACCGTCAGGACTCCCGGGAGCGAATCCTTGATGCGCCTGATCCCCTCGATGGTCTGGTGCGCCGAGTCGATGTATTCCGCCTCCCCCGTCGCCAGCGTGAAGGTCAGTGCGTCGAAGAGGAGCTGCTCGGGTCGTAGACCGAACTCCTCGCAGGCAAGGTCGCGGATCCGCGTCGCCACGGCCACCTTGCGCTCGGCTGTGTTGGCCATCCCCGCCTCGTCGATGGTCAGCGCGATCACACACGCCCCGTGGTCGTGCACCAGCGGTAGCACGTTGTCACACCGGGTGCGGCCGTTCTCGAGATTGACGCTGTTCACCACAGCGCGTCCGGGACACGCCTCGAGCGCAGCGCGAATCACCGCCGCGTCGGTGCTGTCGATGATCAGTGGCGCGTCGACGGACATCTCGAGGCCACGGACCACCTCGCGCATCTGCTCCGCCTCGTCGTTGCGCTCGGTGACGGCAACGCATACGTCGAGCGCGTGCGCGCCGCCCTCTGACTGTCCCCGGCCGATGGCGACGATGCCTTCGTAGTCGTCAGCGAGGAGCAGCCGCTTCACTGCACGTGATCCCTGCGCGTTGACGCGTTCGCCGATGAGCAGAGGCGCGGGTTGCTGCCTGAGCTCCAGGTCACTCATGGCGCTGGCCAGGCGCGGGACGCCGTCGCCGCGGCGCTGCGGAGCTCGCAGCGATCCGACCCGCCGGACCAGCTCCGCGATGTGCTCGCGGGTGGTTCCGCAACAGCCTCCGACCGCCGCCACACCAAGACGGCGGACGAAGTCCTCGAGCTGCACTCCCATATCGACCGCGCCCAGCGGGAAGTGGGCCCGCCCCGCGACGTTGGTGGGAATGCCGGCGTTGGGGATGCATGTCACCGGGACAGAGCTGCGTTCCGTGAGCATGCGGATCCCGTCGCGCATCAACTCAGGGCCTGTCGAGCAGTTGAGTCCGATGAGATCGACGCCGAGCGAGTCGAGGATGGTGACAACCGCTCCCGGCTGGGTTCCCAGCAGCATCGTTCCGCTGGTGTCAAGAAGGCTGACCGAGGCCTGAAGCGGGATGGTCACGCCGGTGCGCGCGAACGCTTCGCGGCAGCCGAGGATCGCTGCTCGCACCTCGAGGATGTCCTGCGCGGTCTCGATGATGAGCAGGTCGCTGCCGCCCTCGATCAGGCCCTGAGCCTGCTCGGCGAACGCCTCCACCAACTGGGCGAAGCCGATATTGGACAGCGTGGGATCACTCGATGAGGGCAGAAATCCTGTCGGCCCCATGCTTCCGGCTACGAAGCGTGGCTGGTCAGCGGTGCTGTACACATCGCAGAGGCGTCGTGCCAGGGCGGCTGCCTGCCGGTTCAGCTCCAGGGTGTGTTCGGCCTGTCCCCATTCGCCCAGCCGCAGGCGTGTCGCCTGGAAGGTGGCCGTCTCCACGACGTCGCAGCCGACTTCGAGGAACGAGCGATGGACCTTCTCGACGAGGTGCGGCGCGTGCAGAACAAGACCGTCCATCCAGCCCTCGAGCTGCGCTCCGCCAAAGTCGGCCGCGGTCGGATCGAGCGCCTGGAGGCCGGTGCCCATGCCGCCGTCATAGACGAGGACACGCTTGCTGAGCGCTTCGAGGAACGATTGGCGAGGTGTCGCCGGCAATTGGGACATTCCCTCTCCTGTGCAGTTCGTTCGATTCTACTGGCGAATCGAATTCTCGCGGCCGCAACCGTGGCGGTGGCCGTGTTACCCTCGCCCGCGTTGCGGGCTCCACCGCACAGCATTCCGGGAGATCCTGTTGGCACGACGTCCACCTCGTCCCGGCGGCGCCCGCCGCCGCGGCCCCGCACGCCGCCGCGATCCAGCGGCTGCTGCAGAGGCGGCTGAGGTCAAGGAGGAGACGATCGAGATGGATGCGACCGGCGGCGAGCCGCTCCCCAACGCCATGTTCAAGGTCAAGCTGCTCACCGGCCAGGAGGTGCTCGCCTACACCGCCGGGAAGATGAGAAAATTTTACATAAGAATCCTCATCGGCGACAAAGTGCGCGTCGAGCTCAGCCCGTACGACCTCACCCGCGGGCGGATCACCTTCCGCTACAAGTAGCACGCGGATGGCGGTCTACGTCATCGTCCTGGTGGCCGTGGTGCTGCTGCTGATCGCCGCCTACCGCTCGCTCGGAGGCTCCGCGCCACGGCCAGTCGACACGCCGGCGCTGCTGGCGATGTTGCACGCACAGCTGCGCAGCTCTCTCGACGGACTGTCGTCGTGGGTCGACGCACCCGCGCCTCACGCCGCCGACGAGGAGGCAGCGCGCGCCGGCCGAAGGCGCACCGCCGGTGTTCAGCAGACGCTCGACAGCCTCCCGCCGACGACCGCCCTTGGCGAGGACGATGCCGCTGCCCGAGCCCTGCTGGTGGCGGCTGCCGAGGACGCCGCGTGGGCATGGCGCATCGTGCAGGCCGACGGCGCCAGCCCCGGGCTCAGTGCCGCGGTGATCGCGCTTCGCAACCACGCCGCCGAGTGCTGCGCCGCAGCAGAGGGCCTACTTGGCCACGCGGCGGGAGGCGAACCAGGCGATCGTCTGTGACAGTCCCTCGGCGAGGGCGATGCGCGGACGCCAGCCGAGCGCGTCGGCGGCGCGCGCGATGTCCAGCGCGGAACGACGCTGCTCGCCCGGTTTGCCCGGCCCGTGCTGCGCCTCACGCGACACACCGGCCGCGCGCGCGAGGTGCTCGTACAGCGAATTGACATCGCACTCGACGCCCGTGCCGATGTTGTACGCGCCGAGGTGCGCGGTGTGCGTGGCGCGGAGGTTGGCGGCGACCACGTCATCGACATGCACGTAGTCACGGGTCTGCCCGCCATCACCATTGATGACTGCTTCGCGACCGTCGAGGAGGCGCTCGGCGAAGATCGCCACCACCCCGGCCTCGCCGTGCGGGTCCTGCCGCGGCCCGTACACGTTGGCATACCGGAGCGCAACGAACTCGAGGCCGTGCACCTGCGCGAAGACGTTGCCATAGCTCTCACCGGCGAGCTTGGCGGCTCCGTATGCCGAAGCCGGCGCGCACGCGTGAGTCTCCGGCGTCGGCAGCACCTCGGTATCACCGTACAGCGCGCCCCCGCTGGACGCGAACACCACCCTGCGCACCCCGGCCCGCACGCAGGCGTCGAGCACATTGACGGTGCCGAGCACGTTGACGCGAGTATCGAGCACCGGGTCGCTGACCGAGCGACGCACATCGATCTGCGCGGCAAGGTGGAAGACGATGTCAGGCGCCACTGCCGCGATCACCGTCCCCAACTCGGCATCCACCACATCCAGACCGTAAAAGCGAGCCGCGGCTGCAACCTGCTCACGCCGTCCGCGCGACAGGTCGTCGACCACGCTCACCTCAGCGCCCTCGCCAAGCAGTGCGTCGACCAGCGTCGAGCCGATGAACCCGGCACCGCCGGTGACCAGCGCCCTCACCGCACCGCTCTGCTCAACGCCTCGTCGCCGACCCGCGGCAGGCGCACATGGGTCACCGCGAACACGACCGCACCGACGGCGACCACGCTGCCATAGCTGATGCTGCGGTCGAGCAGCGCAATGCTCAGCGCGGCATTGCGTCCCAAACCGCCGACACTGACCAGCACGCCCACCATCCCCGCCTCAACGAGGCCGAGCCCGCCGGGCAGGAAGGGCACGGTGGTGAGCAGCGCAGCGACCAGCGCGATCAGCAGCAGCTGGGCTGGCCCCAGCGAACCGCCGTCGCCGAGCGCGAAGACCACCAGCGCCAGCCGCGCGCTCTCCATGCCCCACACCAGCGCCGTCAGCGGGCCGAGAACTTCGAGGTGGCGGAACGACTCGACCGTGCCCATGCGGAAGCTCTCGTAGCGATGGAATACCGCCTCGGGAAGCAGGCGCAGGAGCCGCTGCCCGCGTCCCGCGCGCATCACCAGGATCGCTGCGACACCGGCCGTGCACACAGCGACGCCGGCAACCAGGTAGGGGATCAGAACTCCGGGTGCACGATCGCGGAACACGATCACTCCGGACAGCAACAGAAGGCCCATCAGCACCACCAGGTCGAGCAAGCGCTCGGCGATGATCGTGCCCAGCGCGCGCGCCACTGGCACTCCCTGGCGCAACCGCGCCAGGTAGGCGCGGTACACGTCACCCATCTTCGCGGGCACGACGCAGTTAACGAAGAACGACACCACCAGGATCGGCACCAGCGGCATGGTGGGGCGGTCCTCGCCGGCATTGCGCAGCAGCAGCTTCCAGCGCCAGCTGCGGACCAGGAACGACGCCTGGTAGACCACGAGCGCGGCCAGGTACAGCCCCAGGTTGGCGTGGCGGATCCGGTTCCACGCGTCCGACCAGTCGATCGGCGCCCGCCACACCGCCACGGCGACGATCACCGCGGCAGCGGCCAGCGACAGAACGGTGCGGCGGGTGAAAAGCCGGCCGGGAGACGCCAGCGTAGCGCTGTCCGGCGCCGGCTCCGTCACCGGGGGACTGAGTGACACAACAGACAACGGTAACAGCGGATCGCCGCGCGGACGGTCATCTCAAGACGCAATCAGGGCGAGCGCCGGCGACCCACCCGGCTCATCAGCGGCCGCCGCTGTTCAGGGGTCGCCATCTCCTCGAGGTGACGTTCGCGCTCGGCGAGCACCCGGGTGATGGTGTCGATGCGATCGCCGTCGCCTCTCTCTGAGAACGGACGGCTGTCCCACTGGCGGATCTGGAACACGGCTTTGAGCGCGCAGTAGGGGAGCGCCAGTGTCGTCAGCTCGACCTCGCCTTGGGGCACGATCCGCCAGATTCCCCCGTGGCGACCGAGCAGCGCCCCCGGCTCAATCGACGCGCGCAGCACCTGCCCGTCCACGAAATGGAACGCGGCCCTGTCCCAGGCGCCGGTGACCTCGGTCGCGGGAGCAGGCTCGGGAGAGCCCACCACGATCTGGGTGATCGCGGTCAGCGGCAGGATGGCGCGCTGGTTGTTGGGCTCGACGCCGCGCACCTCCGCCTCGATCACCGGCATCTCGAAGGTGAGTTCCGGGATCTCGGCGTGGAGCACTTCACCATCAACGAAGCTGATCACCACCGAGGCCATCCGCGCAGGGTACGGCAGCACCAAGCAGGCGCGCCCCCGGCCGTCACTGAAAGGTCACGCAGATGGCCCGGAAGCCGGGCGTACGATGGCTGCGCATGCCGCAGGTCCAACGCCTCTGGGGTCGCCTCAACTTCTCTGTGAAGTTCGCGGTGATCATGTCGGTCGCCGGCGTTCTGATCGCCATCATCCCGCTGTCGCTCGCCGGCCAGCAGAACAACAGCCAGGCAACCGAGCGCGCCGCCGACAAGGCCGGCGTCATCGTCAACCTGATGGTGAGCCAGGAGAAGTCCCTGGCCGCGTTTGCCGGCGGGATGACGCAGGAGCTGGCCCCGACGCTCAACGCCCATGACACGACGACCCTGATGAGCACGCTCCAGCGCTACTCGCAGGTCAACACGCCATCCGACGTCGTCGGAGTGCACGGCTCCCTCGCCAACGCGGCCGCCGCCGCCGGCAACGCGTTCTCGACCAGCGACCCCCTCTACACCCTCTTTGCCCAGCAGGGGCATCTGTCCTACACCGTGGTGGTGGGACCCGATGGGGCTCCCTGGCTGATCGGCGCCAGCACCCTGGCCAACAGCGACGAGACCGCGTTCATCGCGCGTCCCGTCAACGCCACCTTCATCCAGGCCCTCGCCGGCACCATCACGACCGCAGAGGACACCGCCGGCATCGCGATCGTCCGCGGCGGCAGGGTGGTCACTCCGGGAAGCTCGATCCTCACCCGGGGCGTGCCGCAAGGGACGGCGGTGAGCAGCGCCATCCAGTCGGCGCTCGACCGGTCGCCCACTCCCGAGGTCGTCGACATCGGAGGCCAGAGCGCGGGTGCCGACGCGCAACCGCTGGGCTCAGGCTTCGCCGTGCTGGTCACCACGCAGGTCACGCCCGTGACCAGCCTGTGGCAACCCGCCCTCCTCCTGCTCGCTCTCATCCTGGTGGCGATGATCTGCATCGTCCTGGTGGTGCAGACCGACCTGCAGCGACCGTTGCGCCGGCTCGACCGAGCGGTCGCGGCGATGGCGCGCGAGGACTACGACACGCCGGTGCCACGCCCGGCCGGCGGGGAGATCGGCCGCCTCGCCTCGAGCTTCGAGGAGATGCGTCGCCAGCTGCGCGCCACCATCGCCGGCACCAAGGCTCGCGCCTCCATCGCCAGCGAGCTGAACTCTCCGCAACCGCTCGAGACCGCCCTCGGCGAGGTCTGCGCGCACCTGCGACGGTCGGCCAGCGCCGACACCGCGTTCATCCTGGTCAGCGGCTCGGAGATGACCGACAGCTTTGCGGTCACTGACGGCGCTGCTTTCGACGTCGACGTCAACGAGGTGCTCAGCGGCGAGGGACCGATCGGCACCGCGCACCGTCACTCCGGCACCGACGCGCTCATGGTGGGGGCCGCGTCGCAGAGCAGCGAGGCGCAGACCGGTCACCGAGAGTTCTGCGCGGCACCACTGCGCATGGGCCGCACCGTTCTCGGCGTGCTCGGCGTGGCCCGCGCGCACGGCGGCTTCAGCAGCGGCGACGCAGCGCTGGTGGCGACCTCGGCCGAGCAGGTCGCCCTGGCACTGGAGCGCTATCGCTTCATCGCCATGGTGCAGCGCCAGGCCAGCATCGACGACCTCACCGGCCTCTACAACCACCGCTTCCTTGTCGACTACCTCGGCCAGCAGGTGGCGCTCGCCGAGCGGCTCAACACACCGCTCGCGGTGCTGGTTCTCGATCTCGACCATTTCAAGCGGGTCAACGACACCCACGGCCATCCGGTTGGTGACGTGGTGCTCACCGCCTTCGCCCACACCCTCACCAACAGCATCAGGCGAGCCGACCTCGCGGCCCGCTACGGCGGCGAGGAGTTCATCGTGGTGATGTCGAACACCGCGGCATCCGACGCCAGGCTGGTCGCCGAGAAGATCAGGTCGGCGGTCGAGGCGCTGGTGGTGCCCGTCGACGGCGGCGGCCAGGCGGTCACGCTGACGGTCAGCATCGGCGGCGCTGCGTACCCTGAACACACCACCACCGCGCAGGAGCTGTTGGCGACGGCGGACGCCTCCCTCTACGATGCCAAGCACGGTGGTCGCAACCGCGTGAGCATGGCCGGAGACGGCGACACCGAAGTGGAGGTGCCCAGCGATGCCACTACCGTCGTCCACACCGGTTGACCTGCGCAGCGACACCTTCACAACGCCTGACGAGGCGATGCGTCGCGTCATGGCGGCCGCGGAGGTGGGCGACGACGTCTGGGGCGAGGATCCCACCGTGCGCCGTCTCGAGGAGGTGATGGCAGCCCGCCTGGGCATGGAGGCCGCTGTGTTCGTCCCCAGCGGCACCATGGGCAACCTCACCGCGCTGGCGGCCCAGACCCGACCCGGCGACCAGGTGATCGTCGACTCGCAGACGCACATGATGGTCAACGAGGCCGGTGGCGCCGGGGCAGTCGCCGGCGTGATGCTGCACAGCGTCGACGCGACGGCGGGCGCGCCCACCGCCGCACAGGTCACCGCTGCCGTCGGTGACCCTGACATCCATCACCCGGTGTCGCGGCTGCTCTGGCTGGAGAACACCCATGGTGGCCGCTCCGGCCTGGCAGTCGCCGCCCCGGACATCGACGCCGCGTGCGCGGCTGCGCATCACGCCGGGCTGCGCGTCCATTGCGACGGGGCCCGCCTGTTCAACGCCTCGGTGGCGCTGCGTGTCGACGCGGCGCGATTGGTCGCCGGCTGCGACACGGTGTCGGTCTGCCTCAGCAAGGGCCTCGGCGCCCCGGTCGGGTCGGTGGTCAGCGGCGACGCGGCGTGCATCGCCACCGTCCGGCTGTGGCGCAAGCGGCTCGGCGGTGGCATGCGCCAGGCCGGGATCATCGCCGCGGCGGGGCTGTTCGCGCTCGAGCACAACGTGCAGCGGCTGGCCGACGATCACGCCAACGCCGCCATGCTCGCTGCCGAGCTGCGCAACGCCGCCGGGGTCAGCGTGGTCGAGGTGGCTCTGCCCACCAACATGGTCATGTTCGACACCGAGCTGCCCGCCGAGGAGGCGACGCGCCTCGCCGCCGCGGCGGGCGTGCTGTTTGCCCCGGTCGGCGCGCACCGCCTGCGCTGCGTCACCCACAAGGATGTCGACGCTGACGACGTCCGCCGCGCCGCCGGCGCGCTGAGCACCATGTTTGCGGGCATGCGCGCCGCTGGGCGCAACCCGCAGCCGCTCCCGGCTTAAACCAAGAAGAGGCCCCGCCGCGATGGCGAGGCCTCTTCAATGGCTACGAGGTCAGCTGCTCGCCGCGGTGGCTGGAGCTGCAGGTGCCGCTGGTGCCGAAGCCACCTTGCGGGCGCCGCGCCGTGCGCCGACGCGCTTGGTGGCGCGCTTGGCGGCTGGCTTGCGTGCGGTGGCGCGCTTGCCGGTCGCCTTGCGTGCGGTGGCGCGCTTGGCTGCCGGCTTGCGACGGGTGGTCCGCCGCTTGGCCCCGGCGGCCTTGCGTGTGGTCCTGCGCTTGGCGGTGCCACCGGTGACACGGCGGGCTGCCTTGCGGATCTCGCCCTCGAGACGGGACACGCTCTTCTCTAGTCCGGCGAGTCTCTTCTCGAGCTCGTTGAGCGGCAATGCCTTGACGAGTCCTTGCACTGCCTTCAATAGATCACCACCACCAGTGTTGGCGCGGCGGCGAGCGGTTGCGCTCACCCGTTTCACAGTGCGGCTGACGGCTTTGTTCACACCGCCCCTGCTGCGTCTTGTCCTGGCCATATCGTACGGGCCTCCTTGTTGCTGATCCCTTCGTTCCGGACCATCACAACGGCTGTTTGTGACAGGAGGTGGTGTAAACCTCCCGCCGGGTCGTGCATAGCATGGTGCCTATACACACTATTGTCAATCTGCGTCCACCTTTGTGACATGTGTGGCGGCATCGTTGCGCCACCCCGGGCCACTGTTGACGACGCCCGCGCGGCGTCGACTCGACGCTCGCAGGGCGCTGACAAACCGCGCCAAACCCCTGTGCGAACGGTTGCGCGAAATGCCGTGTCGAAGCCCCCCGACTGGCGGTCGCGCGAGATAAGGTGTGGGCCATGACCGCCATCGTGCAGGGCAGCGCGTCCCTGGCCATAGCACAGCACCATTTCGACCGCGCCGCCGAGCAACTTGACCTCCACCCGTCGGTACGACCGATGCTCCGGACGATCAAGCGCGAGCTGATCGTTCACTTTCCAGTCGAGATGGACGACGGCAGTTTCCGGGTCTTCACCGGGTTCCGCGTCCAGCACAACATCGCGCGCGGCCCTGCCAAGGGCGGCCTCCGCTACCACCCTGCGATGACCCTCGCCGATGCGCGCGGACTGGCCATGTACATGACGTGGAAGGCGGCGGTCGTCGACCTGCCTTTCGGCGGCGCCAAGGGTGGCGTGAT
>CATPBU010000204.1 GCA_955652455.1 Candidatus Dormiibacterota bacterium | reverse complement strand
CCGCTGTCGCTTCGCGATTGAATCAGTTCAGTGGCTGCCCGAACGAGGCGGCGTAGCGGTCGGCGAACTCGTCGCGGGTGTACTGGTGGCTCTGCGGGCCCTGCTGTTCGGTGACGTAGGTTGCCGCCAGCGCGCCGATGCGAGCAGCCACCTGGGGATCGCGCCCGGCGCGCAGCCCCGCCAACAGGCCGGCGATGTAGGCGTCGCCGGCGCCGGTCGGGTCGACCAGGGCCACCGGTTTCGCCACCGGGATGGGGTGCACCGCGCCACCAATGTGCAGCTGACTACCCTGGCCGCCGCGGGTCAGCGCAACGATCGCCCCGCTGCCTGCAAGCGACCCCGGGTCGCGACCGGTGCGGCGCTGGATGACCTGGAACTCATAGTCGTTGCCGACCAGGACCCACGCCGCCTCAATCCCGGCCACCAGTGTCTCGTCGCTCATCGAGCTGAGCTGCTGGGCGGGGGCGAACACCAGCTTGGCGCCCAGCTTGGCGGCCTGCTCGATGTGCAGCCTCATGCCGTCGGGCGCGTCGGGGGCGACGACGACGTGTTCGACATCGGACAGGGCGGCGAGGTCGACTCGAGCCGAGCGCCCCATCGCTCCCGCGTAGAACGCGGTGATCTGGTTGTCGTCGGCATCGGTGGTGATGAAGGCGGAGGCCGTGGAGATGTCGTCGAACATCAGCGCGCCGGACGTGTCAACCCCGGCCGCTGTCAGAGCGGCACCGTACTCGGCGAAGTCGTTGCCCACCGCGGCGCAGAGCAGCGGCCGCTCGCCGAGCAGAGCCAGGTTGTACGCGATGTTCGCCGCGGTGCCTCCGCGGCGCTTCTCCAATCGGTCGACGAGGAACGACACGTTGAGGATGTGCGCCTGGTCGCTGATGATGTGCTCGGCGAAATGCCCTGGGAACACCATGATGGTGTCGAAGGCAACCGAACCGGTGACTGCGATGGTTCCCATGGACGGGCAAGCATAGGCAGCGTCGGCAGGGCCACGACCACCGTGACCGAGCCGCCGAGCGCCGGGGCGGGCGAGAATGGAGGCGATGGCACTCCCGACCACGCGGCCCACCATCGGCCCGGCGCGACCGCTCCCATCCGACCCTGACGACGGCGTGCCCGCACTCGCTGAGGCGGTCGAGGTCTATCGGCGCACCTACACGACGGTGCTGCGCAGCAGCGGCGAGACCCGCCTGCGCGTGCTCGAGCCCACCCACAAGGCGATGCGCAGCAGTCTCCACTCGCTGGCCGATTCGCCGGTTCCCGACCTCGGAGCCTTCCTCTACGCCGTGCGCCGTCTTCCCGAGGCCATCTTCGACACCCAGCTGGTCGTCATGGGGCAATCGGCCGAGATATTCCAGCGCAGCGGCTTCGGCTCCTTCGCCGGTTTGACCGAGATCGGCGCGCCCGGCCGCCGGCGGAGGTGGTACGACGACGGCAAAGGCACCCTGGCGGTGCTGATCGCATCGGCATCGGACGTCGACGACCTGGTGCCGACACTTGTCGCCTTCCAGATCGAGTGGAACAAGCTGCGCACCGCACTTGCCGGGCTGGCACAGGACCACGGCACGCCGGCGGAGCTCGCCGCGGCCTGCGGAGGGTCGGAGGACGACTGGGCCCAGCTCCAGGAGGTGTGGGGCCCATCGTTCAGCACCCGGCTTGGGCTGCTCCGCCGGCGCCGGCTCTCACTGCGGCTGCGCATGCTTGGCGGGACACAGGTCGGGTATGCACGGGTGACCCGTCGGTGGTGGCAGCAGGTCACGGGCGTGATGCGCTCGGAGGGACTCCTCGACCGTCCCATCTACTTCGTCAGCAGCAACTCACACAGCCTTGGCAACCTCGTCACCGGCCTCGCTCGCCGCCACCAGGAGGAGTTGGTGGCGGCCGTGGAGCGCTTCGGGCTGTCCGAGCTGCATGACGAGCTGCGCGCCTTTCGCGACGGTCGCGCCGAGGGCAACTGGGACAATTTCCTGTACTTCGCCTCGCGCGTGTGGCAGCGGGGATTCGCCAGCGACGCCGAACGGGCGGCCGTGCGCCGTGAGGAGCGCGAAGCCGGCGTTGTCGCCGTGGGCAGCCGCACTGCGCTCGACGTCTCCGCCCAGGTGATCGCTCTTGACCGGCTCGACCCCGCAGCCCTGGACGAACGGCTCCATCCGGTGGACGCGCAGGCGCTTCGGGCCAGCCGTGCGGTCATCGTCAATGTCGATTACCCGCTTGGTCTGGCGGCGTACAACATCCTCAGAGAGGTAGCCGAGACAGCCGCCGAATTGCGCGGCGTCTACGTCCTCGGCAAGGCGGCAACGCTGAATGCTGACGTCGGCGATGTCATGATCAGCAACGTCATCCATGACGAGCACTCGAGCAACAGCTTCTGGCTCGACAACGCGTTTCGGGTGTCCGACATCGCGCCCTACCTGCGCTTCGGGAGCGGGCTCGACAACCAGCGGGCAGTGACCGTCAAGGGCACATTCCTGCAGAATCGGGGCTACCTCGATTACTACCACCGCGAGGCTTTCTCCGTCGTCGAGATGGAGGCTGGGCCGTACTGCTGCGCGATGTACGAGATGAGCGAGGCGGCGCGCTACCCGATGGGTGAGCCGGTGAATTTCTCGCAGCTGCCCGTGGACTTCGGGGTGATCCATTACGCGTCGGACACGCCGTTCACCCAGGCGCGGACACTGGGCGCGCGTGGCCTCTCCTACTTCGGCATGGACTCCACGTACGCGTCGTCCGTCGCCATCCTGCGACGCATTCTGCGGCTCGAGCGGTCGCTCGTCGACGCGGTGCCGTCCGGACCCGTGCCGGTCGTCGAGGACGGCGACGAGCTCCCGGCAGGCGCGGTCTCGTGAAGCGGCGCTGGCTGGTCGCCGTGGCAACGGCGCTGCTGCCCATGCTCGCCGGGTGCGCGACCAACGCTCCGATCGCGTGCGCCTCAGCAGGATGCACGCCGATCGGGCAGGAGAACCTCAACGTGCAGCCGCAGAACAGCACCCTGTTGGTTGGAATCAACCGCGTCTCGATCGCCCTGCTCGACGGCAAGCAGACCCCGGTTGCCGCGACCGGTGTGAGCATCAACATCCTCGATGCCGTCGGCCAGTCGATCGCCACCCGGCCCCTCGAGAACATCTCCACTGCCTACGGCGGCATCCCCGTCTATGTGGGCATTGCACAGTTCCCGATCGCGGGCCAGTACGAATTCGTCGTGTCCGGCATCGGGACGGCCGGGCCGGTCACCGGGCACGCATTCGTGACCGTCGCGAGCTCGGGGCCAGAGATTGCCGTCGGCGCCCACGTCCCCGCGCTGCACCAGGCGGTGCTGACCGATCCAGGCATCACCATCTCGATGGTCGACAGCGGTGTGCCACCGGACACGTGGCATGACCAGACGATCGCCGGGGCCCTCGCCGCGCACCGGCCGATGGTGCTGTTCTTCGGCCAGCCGGGCTTCTGTCCCAGCAAGACGTGCGGACCCACGGTCGCCATCCTCAAGCAGCTCTGCACCCAGTACTGCAGCCAGTTCTCCTTCCAGCACATCGAGACCGACTTCCCCGCATCCGTGAGCCAGGTGTTCAACAACCCGGCCTTTCGCGCTTTCGGGTTGCCGAGTGATCCATGGGTTTACCTGGTCAACAGCGCCGGGGTGGTCACCGACCGTTTCGAGGGACCGGTGACCCTGGCCGAGCTCCAGGGCGCGGCCGCGGGCACACTGGCCGGGCACGTGCCCGCCGTGTCGCTCAGCACCTGATCCGGGAGCGGCTTCACCATCCCCCTGCTCTCCCTCGATGACGTGGCCATCGCCTACGGCGCGGAGGTGATCGTGCGCGGCGTCACGCTGCGGATCGAACGGCGCGACCGCCTCGCGGTGGTCGGCGCCAACGGTGCCGGCAAGACGTCGGTGCTCGATGTGATCGCGGGTGCGCTCGAACCTCGCGAGGGCATCGTCGAGCGCTCGCGCGGGCTGCGCGTCGCCCATCTTGCGCAGGACGCGCCCGAGCCCGTCGGCGCCTCAGTCCTCGACGAGGTGCTCGAGTCACGCGCCGACCTGGTCGCGATGCACGCCGAGCTGACCAGGCTCGAATCGGCCATGGGCGCCCAACCGACCGACCTCGACATCGTCATGGCGCGGTACGGCGAACTCCAGCATGCGTACCAGGACGCGGGCGGCTACGACGTCGAGGCAAGGGCCCGCGAGGCACTGGGCGGCCTCGGCATCGGCGAGTCACTGCAGGCTCGAGACCCCCGTCAGCTCAGCGGCGGCCAGAAGCGCCGGGTCGAGCTCTCCAAGCTGCTGCTTGCGGACGCGGATCTGCTGCTTATCGACGAACCTACCAACCACCTCGACCTCGCCTCGATCGAGTGGCTTGAGGACTACATGGCCGAGGTGCGCACCACCTTCGTGCTGGTGTCGCACGACCGCCGTTTCCTCGACCGCGTCTGCACCTCGGTGCTCGAGCTCGGTCACGGTGTGGCCGAGGAGTACCCCGGCAACTACACGCAGTACGTGCGCTTGCGAGCGGAACGCCGCGCGCGCAGGACCAAGGAGTTCGAGTCCCAGCAGGCGCACATCACGCACCAGGAGGAGTTCATCCGCAAGTACAAGGCGGGGCAGCGCGCCAAGGAGGCCCGGGGGGGGCAGAAGCAGCTTGACCGCATCGACCGCGTGGTCGCGCCGCCGCGAGACCGACGTCCGCGCCTGCGCTTCGCGACCGCCCCGACCTCGCAGATTCTCCTCAAGACCGGTGAGCTCGAGATCGGCCGGGGCAACTCGGTGCTGCTCACGATCAGGCCGCTGAGCATCGCTCCGGGCGAGCGCATCGCCATCGTCGGTCCCAACGGTTGTGGCAAGTCAACGCTGTTGCACACCCTCGCCGGCGAGCTGCGCCCCATCAAGGGAGCGGTGAACCTCGGTCCCCGCACCCACCGCCGGCTCTACCGGCAGGACCTCGGGCGCGACGGGGAAGAGGCGATCACGAGCGCGTACTCGACGGACGATGAACGCACCGTCATGGAGGACCTTCTCGCCGATCATCCGGTCGGTGCGGAGCGCGCGCGGACCGTCCTCGGTGCCCTCCTGTTCAGTGGAGACGACGTGCACAAGGTGGTCGGTGAGTTGAGCGGTGGCGAACGTGCCCGGCTGTTGCTCGGCAAGGTCGCTCTCGAGGAGACCAACCTGCTGCTGCTCGATGAGCCGACCAACCACCTCGACATCCCGGCCCAGGAGGTGCTGGAGAAGGCGCTCATCGGTTACGGAGGAGCCATCGTCCTGGTCACTCACGACCGTGCCCTCATCGACGCGGTGGCGACACGCACCTGGTCGATCGAAGGTGGCGGCATCCGCGAGGTGCTGGGCGGGTACAGCGACCTGCTGCGCGTGCGGGACCGGGAGAAGCGCGAACGCGAGCGCGACGCGCAACGTGCTGCCGATGAGGTTCGCGCTCCGCGCCATCAGTCGGCACCCGCGGCAAGACCGTCTGGGTCGCGCGAGGTTCGGCGCCTCGAGGAGGAGATCGCCGCCACCGAAGCCGAGCTCCAGCTGGCGCGCACTCGTCTGCTCGACCCGCAGACGTTCGCCGATGTGCAGACCGGCGCCGAGGCGGGCAGGGCGCACGATCGGCTCAGCGGCGCGCTCGCGGAGCTGTACGAGCGCTGGGAGGAACTGGCCGGGTCCGGATGACATGGTTCGCTTCCTACACTTTCAACGATGAGCACAGCGACGCCCGCCCTCGGCGAGACGCTCGTCGAGTCGGCGTCAATACGTCGCCGCGTCCGCTCCGTTGTCGGATGCGGCCTTGACTACGCTGAGCGCTACCGCAACCTCGCCGACATCCGCGCGCTGCACGGCGTGTGATCGACCGTCGCGGCGCGCCGCTTGCGCTTCTGGGCGCCACCATTGCGGTCTCGGTTTCGGCGATCCTCGTCAAGGAGGCGCAGTCGGACGCGGCAACTGTGGTGTGGCTGCGCATGGCCTTGGCGGTTGGACTGCTCGCGCCGTGGGCGCTGCCACAGCTGCGCGCCGGGGCAGTCGGAGCCACCCGTCGGGACCTGGTCCTCACCCTCGCAGCCGGTGCGTTGCTCGCCGTGCACTTCCTCACCTGGACGGCGTCCTTGGCCGATACCTCGGTGGCGGCGAGCGTCCTGCTGGTGTCGCTGCATCCACTTGTGGTCACCCCGCTGGGCGCCGCGATCCTCGGCGACAGGCTCGACAGTCGAATCGTCGCCGGGATCGCGCTCGCCCTCACCGGAACAGTGATCACATGCGCCGGGGCATTCGGCGCCGGTGGCAACGCGCTGCGGGGCGACCTCCTCGCCATCACAGGAGGCCTCGCCCTGGCCGGGTACCTGCTGATCGGCCGAGGCCGACGCAGCCGCCCCGGCGTTGCCGCCTACTCAGCCATCGTCTACGCGATCGTCAGCGCCGCCGCGGTCGGCACCGCAATCGTGGGCACTGGCCTGCACGCACCCAGCGGCCGCGCATTTCTCGCCTGTCTGGGACTAGCTGCCGTGTGCACAGTGGGCGGCCACACAGTCTTCAACTGGACACTCCGCCGACTGCCGGCAAGCTCGGTATCGCTGTCCTTCCTCGGCGAACCACCGCTGGCAGCACTGCTGGCATTCATCGTGCTGGGACAACATCCGGCCGCGTCCACAGTGATCGGCGGCATCTTCATCCTGGCGGGGTTGGCTGTGACCTTGACTTCGGCACCGCCTGCAATGGCCGCCGACCTTATGTCCGAAGGCATCTGACGGAGGGTGGGGACAGGAGGCATCGCGGCGACAGCGAATTCTGCAGCAGCCCGAGGAGCGAAGAAGTCGCCAGTGGCGACTTCGAAGTGACGCCAATGGCTGCGAAGCTGAGCAGGCGTCGCGATGCCTCCTGTCCCCGCCCGTCGCACTACAGGGGCACGCCCGTTAGCAGGAACAGCAGGTGCGTCGGGATCATGCCCATGACCACGCTGATGATCAACACGTAGAGCATCGCGGTGGCGGGTTGGTTGGCCCTGATCCGCGCGAAGTACAGGGTGAACGCGTTTACCGCAGCGGTGAACAGCACTCCGGCGCCGACCACGAGCAGCCAGAACAGCACGGCCTGGTCGCCGGAGATGAAGCGCTGGCGACTGGCGCCGTGGCTCGCGAGTCCGTAGGCGATGACGGCGCAGTCCACCGCGACGGCCGCGAACACCGCGTAGATCGAGAGTCGCAGCGGCCGGAACGAGAGGTTCGGCGTCACCAGGTACCAGTGGCCGAGGAGCATGGCGGCGAGTGCCGTGCCGCCGACGAGCGCCGCCGGCAGGAAGACGAGCAGCGCGTCACCGGCGCCGCCGACCGCGGGACCGACGGCGACCCCTGCCGACACTATGGCGGCGAGACCCACGATGACCGTGGCCACCTCGACGACCCGTCGTGACACCTCCGTGCCGACGGCCGCGAAGAGAATGTCGGCGACAAGCAGCACGGCGAATGCCACGCACCAGTGCACCAGGTTGGCGACTGCGCCGGGGTCGACGTTGCCGTGCAGCAGTGCACCGAGGTCGGATACTGCCGAGATGAGCAGCAGGGTGACACCCATGATCAGCGCGCAGATCGCTGCTGTGGTGCCGGCGAAACCGCGCCCCACACGGCCGACGTGGTCGAGGGCGGCGCTGACGGCGACCGTTCCGACGCCGAGCTCGAGAAGAACGAGCAGCCCTGCCAGCGGCGCGAGGTCGGGCAGGGACGGTGGCACCGCGCGATGGTACGCAGCGGGCTGTCAGCGGGCGGGTCGCTGCGCTACCGTTGCGACCGGATGAACGCCGACCCGGAGATGGCTGACGGCGGCGGCGGCATGCCAGTTCTCGAGGGAGATTCGGCGATCCCGTCGCGTCCCTGGAGCATCGCCGCAGCCATGGAGCCGGTGCCGCCGCTGGCGCCGCCACCGGCATTGCCGGGGCACGGGGTCGTCGTGGTGACCACGCCGCGCCCGGCTGAGCATGCCCCCGGTCCGCGGACGGTGATGGCTTTTGCGGTGTTGCTGGCCGCAATCGCCATCATCGTCACCGCCCTCCTCATCCTCGGGCGCTGAGCGACGAGCACGAGGCTCAGCTGGCGACGGGCAGCCCGGCCTCTTCCCACGCCTCGATGCCGCCGACCACGTTGATGGCCCGGGGACGGCCATGCTGGCGCAGAAACTCGACCGCCTTGGCACTGCGTCCGCCGAGCCGGCAATGAACGAACACGTCGCTGTCGTCCGGGATCTCGTCGAGCCGCTGGGGCACCTCGGAT
>CATPBU010000203.1 GCA_955652455.1 Candidatus Dormiibacterota bacterium | reverse complement strand
AGGTTGTGATTCGGCTGGCTCCAGATGGAGAAGTACGCCGGGGTTCCGTTGAGGACATTGATACCCAACAGCGGTGCCGACACGTCCGCGAACGGCGTGCCCAAGCAGGGCAGCATCCTCGCTGCGACAGAGTCGGACGTCAAGACCAGGCTGCGAGCGAGCGGCGCGCATCCTGGCGAGAGCGCCAGCGCCGGCAGGAGGCCCGGCCCGCTCACCTCTGTCGTGCGGAAGCCGTGCGCCGCGAGCATGGCACCGAGTCGTTCGGCAGCCTCGAATGCCCTGGCTCGCTCCCGGTGCGCCACGCACACCGTGAGAGCAACGCGCCACGGAACGATGTCGCGTTGGGCCAGGGCCGCGACCACGTCCGTGGTTTCCTGCAGGGCGACCTGGGCTTCGACGGGATCGGCGCCCCGGCGGTGTATGTAGTCCAGCATCGACGAACGCCGGTGCAGGTACTTCTGCGCGACACTCGTGCTGACGGGGAGGAGATGCACGCTCGCCACGCCGAAAGCGTGAGCACGGGTCATGGCTTCGACGACGGCGCCCACCTCGATGACGGCGGGCAGTTGCGTCGTCGTCAGCACCATGTGATGCCGGTCGCCGATGCGAAGCACGTTCTCCCCCACCATTGCGCGCGACGCCCCGAGCGCGGTGTGTGCGAGCAGAGCAGCGATGTCGTCGCGGTCGGCCGCGCGCACGTCGATGGCGAACCCGGGTGCCATCCGCAGGGCTGATTGGAGAGCGCGATCAGCCTGGTCGTGAGTTGCGTCACGCGCATCGCCTGCGCGCCAGGGAGTCGAACGGTACGGCATCCCGTCGGCGCCCGCCGAACCGGGTGCAAGGACGACGTAATGCCGCAGCCCGAGCGTTGTCTCGGCAAGTGTGCCTGCCAGCCCGCGCTCGAGCTCGCATAGCGGCGTCCTCGGCCAGGCCGCGACGCGGTGATCGAACGCCTCCCCGACACGGCGGGCGTCGTGGTGGGTCATCAGAGTGATGAACTGCGCCGGGCAGTCCAGCGAACCGATCCAGCGGAGCGCAGCGCGACACCAGTCGAGGTACCCGTCGCCGGCGACACTGACAGCAGGACCGTCGAGCGTGAGCACGGCGCGGCCACCACCAGGATCGAGGCGCAAGATTCCGTGCGCGTCCGTCGAGGTCGTCGGTACGGTCAAGAAGGTGGTGAAGCGGCGAGGAAGCAACTTCGACGGGCGGATGGTGGGTCGTTCGCCGGAGACACGGACGGCGCCCCGCAGGTCGCGGACACGGGCGCGTCCCGCCCGTCCGCGAGTGACCGTCGAAGGCATCACCCGCCACGCCTGCCCATAGGCGATGTGGGTACCGATCCACACACCCTGCCGCTCCGGCAAGCCAAGTGAGGCGGCCACCGCCAGCAGGAAGCCGGCGCTGGCCGCGCCCCACAGCCCAGGCAGCCCGAGGGCAAGCAGCGCGTACGCGATCGGGCCGGCAAAAGCCGCCAGAACCAGCGACCGCACGGGGAGCAACATCGGCCCGACGGGTAGCCGGAACTGCGCATCGACGGCGAGCGGAACGCGGATGGCCCCGCCCCCGGCCCTCACGACGTCGTCGCCGCACGGTTGCGCAGGATCGGGGTGAGGTCCGGGAGATGGTTGTGGAGCAGACTGGCGAGTGCCGCGCCGGCGACCGCGTTCCCAGCGCGCGGGTCTTCAGCCAGCACCCTGGTGTACTCGGCAACCCTCATCGCAGGGTCGACCCGTGCGGCGTCGAGGTGCATCGTCGACTCCGCCACCACGAGTCGGCCCTCCTCAGTAGTCGCGAATCGGCCGATGGACGCGCCGACGGCCTGGTTGAAGGCTGCTCTCATCGCGGGCTGTTCGAGAACGCACGCCGCCGACCCGTGACGGCTGAAGTCCGCGCCGTCGGCTGCCTCCATGGCCGCGTCGACCTCCCGGCTCTCGCCGAACACAGCAGCGGCGTGCCCGGCCGCCGCCGCGGCGACGACAGATCCCGTCTCCGCCACGCGCATCGGACCCGGCGGCGTGGCGCCGCGGCGCGCCCCGGGGCGTCCGAGGGTCTCGAGAAGGCCTCCCGGCCGGGGTGGGCGGCCGCCGACTCTCATCAGCGAAGCGACATCACCAGCTGCGTTGGGGAGTGCCATGATCGCAGTTGAGACGGCGGTCGCCGCCCCGCTGATACCGCCGTGGCTGAATCCTCGCCACGCAAGGCCATGCACCGCCTTGCCGGTCATCCACACGCCGCCGAGCACCGCAAAGCAGGCCAGCAACGTGCGCGTCACAGATTCCGCGCCGCCGCCCGGCGATAGGAGATCTTGGTTGCCGTTGAGGAAGAAGATGGCGACTCCTGCCGTCAGCGAACCGCAGATCGCCAGCACGATGGGCAGCAGCATCGCCGAGGCAAAGAGGTCGAGCCACCACTGCAGGAACCGATTGCGAGGGTCGTACACGGCCAAGGCCACGAAGAGTGGTGCGGTGGCCACGGCGAAGACCAGTTGGATGACGCGCAGTAGATACAGCGCCATCACATAGATGAAGGCTGCCGCGACCAGGAGGATCGGGATCGCCACCAGGAAATCTCCGATACCGGCAAGCCCGAAGCCTGTGGCTGCGATGTTGCCCACCACGGTGCCGAGATCGAGGTTGGCTGTGAACGCGGCGGAGACGGCACCGGCGCCGGCCTCGGCGATGCGACCGGACGCCACGGCGCTGAGCCGCAGGGCGTTGAGGAGCAGCGAGTTGTCTGGTGTCGGCACGACCAGCACGCCGGTGGCGACCACCATGCGTACGACGTTGTCGATTACCAGGTGCGCGCCCACCACACGCTCGTCGAACACCCCACGCACCACCCGGACCACGCAGCACGTCGCAGCGATGAAGACGCCCGACACCGACAATGAGCTGTAGAGACGCGGCCAGGTGCCCGACAGGGTCAGGCTGGCCGGCTTCAGCTCGTCGACGAGTTTCGGACATGACGGCTGGCTCCAATCCGCCTGGCACGCGTCCCAGCCAGGGTCACCTGCGTGCTGCGGGATGGGTGCGCCGAGTGTGTGGTGATACAGCCATTTGAAAGGGTTCTGGATCACCTCGAGCGTTTGGCTGAACCAATCGGCCGCACCGCTGACAAAGTTGCAGAGGCCGTCCAGCCCGAAGCCGAACACGCCGCATGCATCGAGAACCATATGCTCCTGGAAGGTGAACGGCGACGCGAATGTCAGCACTGACACGCATCTCCAGGTGCGGCGGTGACAGGCATGCGCACAAGCTAGCCGTGAGTTGCGGACTGAGGGCGGACAAATTCCTGGTCACAGTTCGCGTTCGTCGACCGCGCGCCGCCGTGAATGCCGCGCCGAAAGTCTGGCCAGAGCCTCCGAAGCGGACGGCGCGCCCGGCGTCTCAGCGGTGCTCTTCGCACTCGGATGAATCGGCGCCGTGGCGGTGTCGGTGAACGGGCGCAGGCGCAACTCCCTGACGATCAAGTCCGGCACGTCGCGGACACTGTGCCGTGTTCGGGGACACCCCGCGGACATCGTTTGTCCTCGGTCTGTCCGCTGTCAGCGCAGACAGTGGCCGCCTGAGTTGCACCGTCCGACAACCAGGGAGAACCCTCCATGCTGCTCGTGGCCACCGTGCTCGCCCACCTCGTCGCCGACATCCAGGTCGATCCGAACCGCGACACCCTGCATGTCTGGGACACCGTTGCGAGCCCCCTGCTCACCGCCGGCGAGTACCTGATCCCGGCCGGCGTGGCTCTATCGAGCCTGCACAAGGTGATGCAGCACCAAGAATCGAGCTCGGGCTTCCTCGTCGACATGCTCGTCAAGGGCGGGGGAGCCGTCCTCGTCATCCAGCTCGTGAAGTCGTTCCTTCACGTATGACGACAGGTCACTCGCCGTCGCGCAGGTCCTCGCCACGGAAGTCGAGGTCGCGCAATGCCGGCTTGGCACCACGGTGCGGCGCGGCGTTGCCGAAGCGGTCGCGGAGCACGTCGAGGGTCTGGTCGAGCTGCTCGTCGCGCGGCGAGCCGACGGTCTCGAAGAGGTCGAGCTGAGCCGCGTCGATGATGCCGCTGACTCCCATTCCAAGCAGCCGAACCGGCGTGCCGGCCCAGGTGCCGTCGAAGAGATGGAGGGCCGCCTCGGCCAGCACCGTGTCGCCGTGTTGCGGGCTGAGCCAGGTGAGCTGGCGGGTCAGCGTGGTGAAGTCGGAGTAGCGAAGCTTGAGCGTGGCGGTTTTCGCCGTCCATCCACCGCGGCGCAGCTGGCGCCCGACATCCGCGGCGCACTCGCGCAGGCGGCGGTGCAGCTCGTTGCGGTCGGAAACGTCGGTCGAGAACGTCTCCTCGCGCGACACGCTCTTGGGCCGGGTCGGGAGCACCACCTCGCTGTGGTCGATGCCGCGCGCGCGCTGGGTCAGGCTCACCGCGGCGTGCTCGCCGAGGCGGCGGCGCAGCGCCTCCAGCGGAAACGCTGCCAGGTCGCCGAGCGTGGTCAACCCCAACCCTGACAGCGCCTTCTCCGACGCCGGCCCGAGCCCGGGCAGGCGGCGCAGCGGCAGTGGCGCCAGGAACGCGGCCTCATCGCCGGGCGGCACCACCACGAAGCCTCGCGGCTTGCGCAAGTCGGACGCCACCTTGGCGACGAGCTTGCACGTGGCCACCCCGCACGACACGTCGAGCCTGCACTCCCCGGCGACGCGGTCGCGGAGCTCGTTGGCGAGCTGATCCGGCTGTCCCATCCGAGCGATCGAGCCGGTGACGTCGAGGTAGGCCTCGTCCAGCGACGCCGGTTCGATCTGCGGCGTGAAGTCGCGCGCGATCGCGAACACCTGGCGGGACGCGGCGCGGTAGGCGACGAAATCGACGGGCAGCACCACCGCGTGCGGGCAGAGACGGCGGGCGCGGCCAAGCGGCATCGCGGAGTGGACGCCGTAGCGCCGCGCTTCGTACGAGGCGGCGCTGACCACGCCGCGCCGGTAGTCGTCACCACCGCCGCCGACGATGACCGGCCGGCCGCGCAAGTCCGGCCGGCGCAGCTGCTCGACCGACGCATAGAAGGCGTCAAGATCGATGTGGATGATCGCCCGCGGCCAGTGCACCGACCAAGTATCGGTCGCGCTAGAGCGGTTCCGGCGCCCGCGCGGCGAGGCCGCGGGTCAGCGTGCGGGCGCGGCCACCACCGATGTCCCCGCGGTCCACTCGCGCAGGTCATCGTCGCGGAGGTAGCCGGCGGCGATCATCAGCCCGACGTACGAGACACCGAGGTGAGGCGCGGCACGGCGCAGCACCCACGGGGGTGGGTTCTCCTTGTTCTTGTTCACCGCCTGGTAGAAGTAGATCTGGTTGAGGTCGCAGAGCAACGCCAGACGGTGGAGGGAGATCCCACGCGCACGGCACCTCTCCTTGAGGTAGTCACGAAAGTCCACCGGATGGGTGCCTCGAAATGTGTCATGGACGATGTAGTTGCGACGTTCCGCGAGTATAGACCGGCACTGTTGTACGTCCCGAAAATCGTTACAACCAATGCGATGTGGGTCGCGGACCGCGCTACAGCGCGATCACGGTCATGCCGTGCCCGGTGTTGCTGTCCATCGCGGTGAGCGCGTCGGCGGCGCCGTCGAGCCCGATCACAGTGCCCACCAGCCGGTCGGGGCGGAGCGCTCCGGAGACCACCATCTCGAGCATCGCTGGATACTCATGTGCCGCCATGCCGTGCGATCCGTGGATCTGCAGCTCGTGCGAGATGACCCGGTTCATCGGCAGTGCGGTTTGCGCGTCAGCGCCGTGGAGCAGGCCGACCTGGACGTGACGGCCGCGCCGGCGCAGGGACGTCACCGACGCGACCACGGTTCGGGCATCACCGATGGCGTCGACGGAGACGTGGGCGCCGCCGCTGGTGACCTCGATCACCGCCGCTGCCGCGTCCGAATGCTCACCGACCTCGACGAGGTGGGTCGCACCCAGCGTCTCCGCCCTGGTCAGCGCCGCGACCGACGTGTCCACCGCCACCACCCGCGCGCCCAGCGCGGTGGCGATCATCACCGCGGAGAGACCGACCCCGCCGCAGCCGTGCACCGCCACCCACTGCCCGGCGACCACCTTGCCATGCGCCGTCAGAGCCCGGAAGGCGGTCGAGAAACGGCAGCCAAGCGACGCGGCGGCGACGAAGTCCAGTGCGGCGGGCAGGGCAACGAGATTGGCGTCAGCGCGCTCGACGGCGACGAGCTCGGCGAAGGAACCGGGTCCGGTGAATCCCGGCTGGCGCTGGTCCGGGCACACCTGCGCGTCGCCGGCGCGGCAGTACTCGCACACCCCGCAGCCGAGCACAAACGGCGCAGTGACCCGGTCGCCGGCCGACCAGGCCGCGACCTCCTCCCCCACCGCCGAGATCACCCCGGCGAACTCGTGACCGGGGATGTGCGGCAGCGATACAGCCTCGTGGCCCATCCAGGCGTGCCAGTCCGACCGGCACAGCCCTGTCGCCCTGACCTCGATGAGGACCCCGTCGGAAGGACAGCTCGGCGCGACGGTCTCGACCAGCCTCGGCGCCGTCCCGTACGCCGCGTACTGCACTGCCCTCACCGCGCCACGCCGGTGGCGAGAACGAGCTCGGGCAGCTCTCGCAGTGAGCTGACAACGGCATCCGGGTGCTCGGTGGTCGCCGCCTGGCGGTCAGACTGCGGCCGGCGCTGCACGAGCACCGCGCGCATCCCCACGCCGTGGGCGCCACCGATGTCCTCGCGCACCCGGTCGCCGACGAAGACGGTGCTGGTCGCGCTCGCGCCCAGAGCGTCGAGTGCCGCACTGAAGATCCTTGGTGAGGGCTTGCGCCAACCGACCTCGCTGGAGAAGACGGTTGTGTCAACGAGGTCGGCGATGCCGACGTGTCGGACCTGGTCGCGCATGCTCGCCGGGCGGTAGGCGGCGTTCGAGCAGATCCCCAGCCGGAGCCCGGCGGTCCGGAGCGTGGCCAGCACCTCGGCGACCTCAGGATAGACGCGGACGCCGCCGAACCAGGCCTCCTGCACGATCCGGCTGCAGCGATCGCGGAGGTCGTCGTCGAGGTGCAGCCCGATGGCGGCGAAAGCGCGCCGCTCGACGTCGATGATGTCGATCTCTTCGAGGGCACCGCGCCCCTCGTGGGCGCTGACCTCTGCCTCCACTCGGTCATGGACCTCGGCACGCAGGCTCTCGGGTGACGTGGCGGCGTGGCCTGCGTCGGCGATGCAGCGGGCGATCTCCACCTGCGCCGCCTCGATCGCGGCGTCCGGGCGCTCGAAGTCGACCAGGGTCAGGCCGTAGTCGAAGAGAACGGCAGTGACCGGCCCCCGGTCGAGGATCGGCGAGCGGTCGCTCACCCGGCCGGCGGGTTTGGACCGCCACCGCCACCGCCGCCGCGCCCGCGCCGGCCCCGGCGGCGCCTCCCTCCCCCGCTGGGCGGACGTGGCGGGGTGGGCTGGTTGCCCTGCGT
>CATPBU010000202.1 GCA_955652455.1 Candidatus Dormiibacterota bacterium | reverse complement strand
GTGTACAACAGCCCCCTCAGTGAGGTGGCCTGCCTCGGCTTCGAATACGGTTACAGCGCCGCCGACCCGGACGCCACCGTGCTCTGGGAGGCGCAGTACGGCGACTTCGTCAACAACGCGCAGATGGTCGTCGACCAGTTCGTCTCGTCCGCGCTCGCCAAATGGGGTCAGCGGTCACGGCTGGTTCTGCTGCTGCCGCACGGGTACGAGGGCAACGGACCGGAGCACTCGAGCGCGCGGCTAGAGCGCTTCCTACAGCTTTCCGCGCACGGCAACATGCGTGTCGCCAACACTTCGACCGCGGCACAATATTTCCACCTTCTCCGCGATCAGGCGTTGGCACCCACGCCGCGTCCACTGGTGGTGATGACTCCCAAGAGCCTGCTGCGGCTGAAGGAATCGTCCAGCAGACTGGAGGAGCTCGCCGAGGGTGACTTCCGACCGGTCATCGACGACCCGACGATGTCGGCGGATGGCAAGCATCGCAAGATGGTGCGCACGCTGCTGCTGTGCACGGGCAAGATCTATTACGAGCTCGAGCTGCATCCCAGCCGCCGGGAGGCCGACGATCTCGCCATCGTTCGGGTCGAGCTGCTCAACCCACTTCCCATCGAGCAGATCCTCGCGCTCTTCCGCACCTACCCCAACCTCGAGCAGATCTATTGGGTGCAGGAGGAGCCGTCGAACATGGGCGCCTGGCTGCACCTGGCGCGACCGCTCGGCCTGCGCAGGCCGTACGACATCCGCTGGGACTACATCGGCCGGCCGCGCCGCGCCAGCCCCTCCGAGGGCTACTCCGGCTCGCACCACCTCGAACAGGAGCGGATCGTCACCACCGCCCTCTCGACGTCGCAGACGCTCGCCGCCAAGCACGCCGACATCGCCAACATCGCCCACACCAGGGAGACCGAGAAGCTCGAGGCGTCGACAAGCCCCAAGACATCCGGCGACGCGTGAGTCAGCGGGTTGTGGTCCTGGGCGGAGGCCCGGCCGGTGACGTCGCCGCCCTGCGGGGCGCGCAACTCGGCGCCGACGTGGTGCTCATCGAGCGCGCCGAGCTGGGCGGCACCTGCTTGAACTGGGGGTGCATTCCCACCAAGTCGTTGCTTGCCGGCGCCGACCTGCTGCGCAAGATCCGGCGGGCCGGCGACTTCGGTATCGAGGTTGCGGAGCCGACGATCAACTTCGCACGGATGATGGAGCGCAAGGAGGAGGTCGTCCTCAAGATGCGCTCCGGCGTGGAGGCCGCCTGCAAGCGCAAGAAGGTGCGCGTGGTGCGCGAGCAGGGAGTCATCGACGGCGACGTCGTCGTCGCCGGCGGTGAGCGCTATGAGTTCGACCACCTGGTCGTCTGTGTCGGCACGGTGGCCAGCGGGCTTGCCGGCATCGACATGGAGCACCCCCGCGTGGTGACGTCGGACGGCATCCTGCGACTTGAGCGGATTCCCAAGCGACTGCTGGTGATCGGTGGCGGCGTGATCGGATGCGAGTTCGCCAGCCTGTTCGCTCCGCTCGGGTCTCAGGTGACCGTAGTGGAGGTGTTGCCGCAGATTCTGGCGGGCGTGGATCCACGCATCGTCACCCAGTTCCGCAAGCTGGTCGAGAAGGAACGCATCACCTTCCAGACGGGGAAGCGCGTAGACAGGGTCGACTACCGCAAGGCGTCTCTCACCGCCCACCTCGACGACGGCACGGCCATCGAGGCAGACCTGCTGCTCGTCTCGGTTGGCCGGAAACCGGACACCAGGGAAATCGGCCTCGAGGACGCCGGCGTCAAGGTGTCGGAGGGCGGTCACGTCGAGGTCGACGATCATCTTCGCACTGCGAACCCCAAGATCTGGGGAGCAGGCGACTGCATCGGCGGCCTCCAGCTCGCCCACCTGGCCAGTGCCGAGGCCGCCCGCGCAGTGGAGAACGCTCTTGGCCACGAGGTGATGGCGATCGACCGCACCGTCGTGCCATCGTGCATCTACACCCATCCTGAAATTGCCATGGTCGGCCTCAACTCGGAGACCGCGAAGGCTGCCGGCCACGAGGTGAAGATCGGCCAGGCCCGCTTCATCGGCAACGGCAAGGCTCTCGGCGAGGGTGAACCCGACGGCATCGCGCAGCTGTACTCGGACGCGAGCTCGGGACTGCTGCTCGGCGCCACCGTGATGGGCGTGCACGCCGTGGAGATCATCCACGAGGTCGCCGTTGCCATCTCCGACGGGCTCAGCGTCGACGAGCTCGGCTCGATCGTGCACGCCCACCCGACAGTGAGCGAGAACATCATGGATGCCGCCCAGATGGCTGCCGGTGTCGCCCCCTACCTCTCTTAGCCGCGAACCTCGCCGCGCAGCTCTCGGTCGCGCCGCCGCAAACGCCTGACCTTCACCAGGGGACGAGCCAGCCGGGCTTCGCGCACGGTCAGCACGGCGAAGACGAGCCCAACGGCAAGCAACACGCCTCCGAGCCAGCGTGGGGTGAGCACCACACTGCTCGTCCCGCCCGCGAGGCAGAGGGCGGTGGCGACCGCGAACCCGACCGTGACGAAGAGACGGGAGGCCAGTGACGCTGCCTCGCGGGCCTCGCGGATCCGCCGCCGCATCGCCGGCGAGCTTGCCGCTGCCCGGCCCGCGGTGCGACCCGCCGCCCGCGCCGCAGCCGCCCTCCGCCGCGCGCCCGCCAACCTCCAGAAGAACACCCCAGTGAGGATCCGAATCAGCAGCGTCCAGGGCATGGCGCAATTGTGGGCCTGTTCGCGGCAGTTCCGACTCCACAGGCATGCCTGGCCGTGGTCGTGGTGAACCGGTGCTATCGTCGGGCACCCACGACGGCCACGGAGGTAACTGCGATGGTTCGGGCGTACGTTCTGATCACCGCCACTGCGGGCAAGGCGCTCGAGGTGGTCGAGCGGCTGCGCTCCTCACAGGGCGTCCTCAACGCAGACGCGATCACCGGGGAGTACGACGTCATCGCGCTGGTCGAGGCGGATGACATCGCGGGCATCGGCCGGCTCGTCGTCGAGAGGGTGCAAGGGGCCAGCGGCGTGCTCAAGACGATCACCTGCCTGGCAGTTCCGTAGCCCGTTTGGCGGTCACAGGCGTCTCCGCGACCGGGCTGCGTGGCCTCGTCCACGAGTCGGTCGCGCTGCTCGGCGGCAGCCGCCGGCTGCGCCGGTCCCTGCTGCTCTGGCTGGCGATCGGCCTGCTGGTCAGCGAGGGGTTCACCGTCCCGCTGGCGGAGCTGCACGATTCCCACTCACTGCTGCCGCTGGGCCTCGGCGCGCTGGCGTCGTGGGCGGTGGTCTCTCTCTTCCTCGTTTTCGGTGCGCCGCTGCTGCTGACGCCCGAGGGGGTGCGCGTCGACCGCTACGGGATTCCCAACGGGCTCACCGCCATCCGCGCGTGGCTCTGCTTCCCGTTGGTCGTGTCCGCCGCGGTGTCCCTGCCCGGCAGCCTCGGGCTCTACCTGTGGTGCTCCGTGGGAGGCACCGCGGGGATGCTCGATTTCGTCGACGGGTACGTCGCCCGGCGTGTCGGACCGGTCACCGCACTGGGCAAGGCGATGGATCCCGCCATGGATGCGGTGTTCTTCGGCATGGGCGGAGTGGGCAGCTGGCTGCTGGGCATCTCGCCCGGCTGGCTGGCGGCGGGGATCCTGGTGCGGTACATGGGGCCGTTCGTGGCCACGCCATTCGTCTTTCTCGCCGGCAAGCGGCCGGAGCTGGTGCACACGGAATGGGGCCGGCGCAACACCGCGGCGATCGGCCTGGTGCTGTTCGTGCTCATGATCGTGCGACTCTCTGGTGGACCGGTGAACACGGTGGCGCTGGTGATCGCACCGCTGCTGCTGGTGCCGACGTTCGTGCTGCACAGCATCGCGCTCGTCCACCGCACCGTCGACGCCCCACGCGCCGCCCGACCGCCAGCGCTACGCTGACTCATGCGTAGGTGATGCGACTCTGCAGTGCCACCAACCACGCGCCAGCACCGAGGTGGAACGCCGCGGGGTTGACGTTGCCGCCCAGGCCCTCGAGAACCGCCTCCAGCTCCTCGTCGCTGAACCCCTCGGCGAGGAGCGAGCGCAGCTCGTCAGCCGTCTGCGCAACTGACGAGCGGGTCGACTCGGCGACGAAGTCGTCGGCGACGTCCTCCCACCGCCCGCTCTCGAG
>CATPBU010000201.1 GCA_955652455.1 Candidatus Dormiibacterota bacterium | reverse complement strand
CTTGCCGACGTGCTCAACAGGCCGATCGGCGCGTGCGGTGGCGCGGTCGACAACTCGGTCGAGCTCTTCCCAGATGACCTGGTAGCACTCGCACGAGACGTCCTCGAGGCCTTCGCGGTCGACGATCGCCACGTGACCCCGGTGGTACCGGATGAGGCCGGCTGCCTGCAGCACGCCGGCCGACAGCGTCACCGTGGCACGTCGCGATCCGAGCATCTGCCCCAGGAACTCGTGGGTGATGAGGAACTCGTCGATGCCGACACGGTCGTGGCTCATGAGCAGCCACCGGCTGAGCCGCTCCTCGTTGGAGTGGAGCCGGTTGCAGGCGGCCGCCTGCGAGATCTGCCCGAAGAGGGCCTGGAGGTAGTCATCGGCGAGGTCGCGCATCGGCCCGGAACGCCCCACCTCGTTGAGGAACGTGCAGGCTTCCATGCGCAGCACCCACCCTTGCACCTGCGAGATCGCCCGCACCGCGAGCGATCCACCGTTGACCAGCGGAACCCCGACGACGCCCTCATTGCCGACGGTTGCCACCTCCACGATGGCGCCGTCCTCCAGCGGAGTCACCAGCGAGATCACCCCGTTGAGCGGGAAGTAGACGGAGTCGATCGGCTTGCCGGGCTCGAAGAGCACCCTCTTGATATCGAGGAACATGGGGGTGAGATTGGGGACCAGCCGTGCGCGATCGGCCTCAGGGAGCACACCGAGCATCCGATTGCGCGTCATGTCAGACGCCGAACGTCCGTTCCCGTTCCCGCTATCCACCACCCGGCCTGTCCTCACGGTGTCCCTGGCCACAACGCCCGGCGTGGCCTTCGTACCTCGGAGCCGGTCGTGCGGGCGCTGCCCCGCGCCGGTGTTGATTATCGCTCCGATGATGGTTTAATGGCACAGCGCAGCCGTCGATGTCGGCGTTCTGTAACCGCGGTCACGACGGGGGGAGAGAGAGGAGCAGCGCGACCCGCCCGGGGCCGCGCTGCCGGATGGAGGGCAATCTCCCGACTGTCGCCATGGCGACAGGGCATCTCCGCCACGGCGATGATGCACGCTGCCGCGCCGGCTGTCGGCACGGTGCATGACATACGGTGAGCAGGTGAGTGCTCGCCGATCGCGCGCAGCAGCGGCGGTCGCGGCATTCCGGCAGCTGATCACGGCGGAACCGGACGGCGTCTGGTCCGCGCCCGGCCGGGTCAACCTCATCGGCGAGCACACCGACTACAGCGGCGGGCTGGTGCTGCCCGTCGCCATCGATCGCGCGCTTGTGGTGGCCGGGGGTTTGCGCGGCGACGACACGGTTCGCGTGGCTTCCGTACAGGTGCCCGGCGAGTTCCGCATGTCGCTGAGCGACATCCAACCGCAACGCATCGACGGATGGGCGTCGTATCCACTGGGCACGCTGTGGGCGCTGCAACGCGCCGGGGTCGCAGTCGGCGGTGTGGATCTGATGTTCGACTCCGACATTCCGATTGGCGGTGGCCTGGCGTCGAGCGCAGCGCTCGAGGTGGCCACCGCACTGGCTTTCACCGAGCTGACCGGACAACAGATGAGCCCAATGGAATTGGCTCGATGCTGCCAGGAGGGCGAGAATTCGATGGCCGGCGCACCGACCGGACCGATGGACCAGCTCGCGGTGCTCGGCGGTCGCGCCGGTCACGCACTGCTGCTCGACTGCCGCAGTCTCACCAGTGAGCTGTTGGCCTTTCGCCCTGACGAGGCGTCGCTGGCAATGCTGGTCATCGACACCAACGTGCGCCACGCCAACCGCGGTCCCGGCTACCGCACGCGGCGCGATCAGTGCGCGCAGGCGGCACTAGCACTCGGCGTGGACACACTGCGCGACGCCACCGCCGACTCGGTGGCCACGACGCTGACGGGGGTGCTGCAGCGTCGCGCTGCTCACGTGGTCAGCGAGAACCAGCGCGTGCTCGAGGTGGCGGACCTGCTTCGGGCCGGCCGGCTCCGCGACATCGGTCCTCCGCTTGACGCCAGCCACGCATCGCTGCGCGACGACTACGAGGTGTCATGTGCTGAGCTTGACCTCGCAGTCGAGGCCGCGCGCCGAGCCGGCGCTGTCGGCGCGCGCATGACCGGCGCTGGGTTCGGTGGTTGTGCGATCGCGCTCGTCAACGTCGCCGACATCGACGCGGTGTCCGCAGCGGTGGGGCAGGCATTTGCCGGACGCGGATACGGGCAGCCGCGGGTCTTCGCGGTGGCCACGGCGGACGGGGCCCATCGTCTCGCCTGACCGGGGGGTTCAGGGAAGGAAGAGCATCGAGTCACCGAACTCGTGCCAGAGGTAGCCGCTGTGGACTGCGGCGTCGTATGCGGCGTCGACCAGCGCACCGCCGGCAACGGCGTCGAGCAGCAGGAGATGACTCGCCTGCGGCTGGTGCAGGCCGGTGATCAGGCCACTGACCACGCGCGCGCGCCGCTGCGGGCCGAGCACGAGGTCGGTCCAGCCGGCGATGGCGCGAACCTCGCCGGTCCGCGTCGCCGCGCTCTCGAGGGCACGCACCACCGTGGTGCCGACGGCGACGATCCTGCTGCCCGAGCACCGAGCGCTCCTCACCAGCCGCGCCGTCGCCTCCGGCACCTCGAAACGCTCCGGTAAGGGCGGCTCGCCCAGCTCTGGGCTGGACACGCCGGTGTGCAGCACCACCGGGGCAACGGTCACGCCCGCGGCCACCAGCCTGGCCAGCACCGACTCGGTGAACGGCCGGCCGGCGCTCACCATCTCCGCGCTGCCGGGTTGTCTCGCGTACACGGTCTGGTGGTCCGCCAGCGGATACCTGGCGGAGAGGTGGCCGTACTCGATCGGTCGCCCGTGTCGCGACAGGTACTCATATGCATCGACACGGTCGCCAGGCTTGGCGCGCCACAACCGCGAGGAGCGCGATGAAGGGTCAGGGTAGGCCGAGTCCAGGCGAAGAGAGAGTCGGCCGGGAAGGGTGAGCACCGCGCCCCGCGCTGCCGCCGGATCGGGGCCGTGCCCGCCGGGGTGGCGCACCTCCACGATCCACGAGCCGTCTTCGAGAACGGTCGACAGGTGCACAGGAACGGTGCGGCCATCGGCGAGCCGTCCATCGACCGCGGCCGGAAGCGTCGCCGAGG
>CATPBU010000200.1 GCA_955652455.1 Candidatus Dormiibacterota bacterium | reverse complement strand
CATGGGGAATCCTGTGCACGGGTTCTGGGGCCAGTTGGTGATGGTGTTCGCAGCCACATTGCCCTTCGCCTCGGGCGTCGCATCAGCAACCGGAACGCTGCTGGTTGATCCGGACGGGCAACTAGGCGGCGTCGCGCTGCCGGGGCCGACGCAGATCAGGGCTGTCTGCGTTGCGGCGAAGACAATCGGCGGATTACCCTGCGTCTCAAATTTGTCGCCTTTGGTCACTGTGAATTGAGCCGCCGGTGGAATTTTAGACGAGAACACGATGGTGGCCGTCGCTGGCGTCGCCGGAACAGGTTGCGTCCCCGTCGGCTTGGCCGTGAACACGGCAGATTGATCGCTGGTGACCACCGACGTCACAATGTGGTCGGCTTGGCTGGCATTGGCCGGGTCCGGGCTGCCTTGGATGGTGGGGTTGGCGGTCAACGGAGTTTCCGCCAGGGTGATCGTCACCTTCGCCGACGGAGCGACGACCACGAACAGGATGAGCCCGAGGATCACCAGCCCCGCGGCGGCGAAGTAGAGCGGCCGGCGAGGCCCACCCAGGCCCTTGCCTCCGCCGGCCGGCTTGCCGCCGGCTAGCGCGGTCGCCGCGGTGCGCGGTGGCAGCGGCGGCGCCTCAGCGGGCGCCATGGCCAGCGCGGTGGCTGAGCCTGCGATCGCGGGGCCGAACCCCTCGTCAGCGTGGGCTCGCACTGTCTGGATGCCGCGCTCGAATGCGGGGACCGAGGCGTACGTGGCCAGGCCACCGACACGGGACAGCTCCTGGATGTACGGGTCGCCGCTGATGATCGAGACCGTCTTGCCCGCGCGGGTCCCCAGCTGACGGAGCAGGCGAACGTTCAGCGGCGACTGGAGACCGACGGCTCCGGCACCGAGAACCAACGCGACCTCATTGTCGGGCGCCTTGCGAACCCTGTCGACGAGCTCGACGATCTCCTCGCTGTGCTCGGTGTAGATCACCTGGGGCATGTCGCTAGACCTTCATTGTCTTGAGTACCCGGCGCATCAGGCCGCCGAGCGGCTGGTCGGCGTCGTCCTCGATTGAGATGGCATGGTGGGCGAGGCCCATCGGCGTGACGTCCTGGCTGCCCACCAGGAGCCCGGTGCTGTCGTAGACGCGGCGGACGTCGTCGGGGCCGAGCACCCGCACCGACGGCGCATGCGCCATCGGCAGCGACTGCGCCCAGTCTAGGGCCGAGAGCTGCTCGGCGACCTCCGGCAGGGCGGCGCCGCCGCCAGCGAGGTAGATGCTGGCCGGCAGCGGCTCCCCGCCGGCGAGCTCCTCGAGGGTGAGCGAGACACCCTGGGCCAGCACCTCGGCGGTCGGGGTGAGCGCCTGGTGGGCCAGCGCGCGCTGTTCGGCGAGCAGCCGGTTGTCGCCGTGGGAGAGCTTGTATCGCTCTGCCTCCCCCATCGAGATCTGCAACTCGCCCGCCAGCCGCTTGGTGAAGCTACGTCCGCCGAGCGCGAACATGCGAGTCGCCTCGATGCCGCCGTTGCGGACCAGGGCAACGTCGGTGGTGCCACCGCCGACGTCGATGAAGATGGCGCCGCGTTCCTCGATGTCGTCGTTGTTGCAGCCACGGGCGAGCGCGTAGGGCTCGGCGACGGTGGCCACCACCTCGAGGTCAAGCTCCTGGGCGATGGTTTGCAGCGCGCCGATGTGGTGCAGAGGAGCGAACGTGTTGAAGACGGTGATGTCCACAACATTGCCCTGGAAATCGACAGGGTTGCTGACCGCGTAGCCGTCGATGCGAACCGAGGTGATCGTGCTGTGCACTAGCTTGACGTTGACCTCGGCGACGCCAAGCTCGTGCGACATCTGCCGCACCGCCTCCTTGAGCGCGCGGCGCTGCACCGCTTGAAGCGCAGCGGCCAGGTCGGCCTGGCTGATGCGTGCCTGTGGCTGCGGGCGCGGCATGGTCATTGTCGTGCTGAAGCCGCGCACCTGTTCGCCGGCGATACCCATGACCGCCTGCCCGGGGACGACCTCGCACATGTCCTCAGCCTCAGTGAGGGCCTTGTCGCAGTTGTCGATCACCGACTGGATGTCGGCGACGGCGCCGCCCTGCATGTCGGTCAGCGCCTGGCGGATCCGCGAGGCACCGATGACGATCCCCTTGTCCTCCTCGCGTTTGACGATCAGCGCCTTGACGAACTCGGTGCCGATGTCCAGGACCGTGTAATGCGTGTTGAACTCGGCGCGACGGCGCAGCAGGGAGAACTTGCGCTTGCTCATGTGGCCGCCCCCGATGCCAGGCGGCTCACCGTGTCGCGGATGAGCGCAATCGCCTGTTCGCGCTGGGATGGGCTCTTGACACTGCCCCGCCCGAAGTCAGGCCGCCCCCCGCCCTTGCCGCCCATGAGGGTCGCGGCGGCGCTTGCGAGGCCGCCGGCGTGGATGCCGGCTCGCTGAGCGTCTGATCCACCTTTGACCGCGATGCTACTGCGTGCGATCACGACGGCCAGACCGTCGCCGCCGAGCTGATCCGCAAACAGGCGATCGACGATGTCGTCGACTGTGGCTGCATCGACGTCGGCGTCGACCAGGAGTGACGCGTAGCGCAGCCCGCCCACCTCTTCTACCGTT
>CATPBU010000199.1 GCA_955652455.1 Candidatus Dormiibacterota bacterium | reverse complement strand
TCCGTGGCAGGTCCCCCCCCAGGGTCGCCGAGCGCGGCGCCTCCACCCGGTCCGCGCCGCTCGACGAGGGCACGGGCATCGAAGTCCCGATGGCAGCTCAGCAAGCGCTGGAAGCGGGTGCTCGCCATCGGCGCAGGGTTCTTCGTGCTCTGCATGGTGGCGGTCGGCGGCCTGGTCGCCTACGCGGCGCTGACCCTGCCCGACATCAACAGCATCGGCAAGGCCACGGGCACCATCAAGATCCTGGATTCACACGGGACGCTCATCGCCGAGGTCGGACACAAGAACGAGAACCGGCACACCGTGAGCATCGATCAGATCGCGCTGATCATGCAGCAGGCCACCATCGCCGCCGAGGACCGCAACTTCTACAACGAGGGTGCGTTCAACCCCGCCCGCGTGGTCAAGGCACTGGTCGACGACATCATCCTCCGCCGCCCCGCCGAAGGTGCCAGCACGATCACGCAGCAGCTCGCCAAGCAGGCGTTCTTCGGAGCCGACGCGTCGAAGTCGCCGCTGCGCAAGGTGCGCGAGGCGCTGCTCGCCAGCGAGCTGGACGGCAAGTACAGCAAGCAACAGATCCTCGACCAATACCTCAACATCACCTATTACGGCGAGAACGCGTATGGCGTGGAATCAGCTGCGCTGCGCTACTTTGGCAAGCACGCCAAGGACCTCAACCTGACCGAGGCTGCGCTGCTCGCCGGTCTCCCTGAGGCGCCGTCGTTCAACGATCCCTACAAGAACCCGGACGCCGCGTACGCCCGCATGCACTACGTGCTCGGCAGCCTGATCGCCGTCGGCGTCATCAAGCAGTCCGCTGCCGACGCCGTCGATCCGCTGGTGGGCGGCGCCTCGCCGACGACCGATCAGCAGACGCAGCAGCAGGCCAATCGCCAGGCACTGACTGCCGATCTCAACAACGGGAGGTCGTCCGTGAGCGCCGGCGCAGCTCCGCATTTCGTCGCCTACATCGAGGACCAGCTGCAGACGATCTTCGGCCAGGACGATCCGCAGTTCCTCCAGGGCAACCTGACCGTCAACACAACTCTTGATCTCAATATTCAGAACCTGGCCAACACCGCCGTGGTCAATGGCGTCGGCAAGTTGAAGTCCAACGGCGCCACCAATGGTGCGCTGCTCATGATCGACCCGCACAACGGCAACATCGAGGCGATGGTCGGCTCGGCCGACTTCAACGACAACTCGATTGCCGGCCAGTACAACATCGCTCTGGCGTCACGGCGCCCCGGCTCGTCGTTCAAGCCGTACGTCTATGAGACGGGCTTCAAGAACGGGACGCTGAAGCCCGACACGATCCTCCAGGACACCCGCGCAGAGTCGCAGAAGCTCGGCGGCGTCCCGGACTTCGACGGCCGCTTCCAGGGCCCGATCACTGCCGCACGTGCACTGGTGCAGTCGCGCAACATCGCCACCGAACAGGCCATGCAGATCGCCGGCGTGCAGAACGTCATCGACTTCGCGTATGGCATGGGCATCTGCACCTGCACGCCGCAGGCCGCCAACCTGAGCACAGCCATCGGAACCTCGGCGGTGCGGATGATTGACCACGCGTCCGCGTATGCGTCTTTCGCCAACGGCGGCCACAAGGTGGTGGCGCGGGGCATCCTCAAGATCACCGACGGCAGCGGCAGCGTGCTCAAGGACTTCACCCAGCCGCCCAACTTCGGCGACACCATGACCCCGGCCCAGGCGTGGAGCATCACCGCGATCCTGCGTAACTACGCCAGGACGTGGAACCTGCACTTCAAGTACGACACCGCTGGTAAGTCGGGGACCACCGACAACTTCGTCGATGCCTGGTACATGACCTACACGCCGGACTGGGTGGTGGCGACGTGGACCGGCCACACCAGCTCACAGCAGGCGGAGCAGCCGATGAACCAGGTGTTCGGCACCAGCACCGGAGGTGCGATCGCGGTGCCGTTCGTCAACAGCCTGCCCAAGCCGGCCGCTTTCAAGCCGGTGTCAGGCAGCCTGCCCGACTGCTCGGCGAGCGATTCCGCGTTCGGTGACACGTCGTCCGCCTGTCCGACACCGACGCCAACCGCGACCGCGAGCCCGACAGCCCCACCCTCGGCAACGGTGTCGATCCCGCCGGTCACCCTGACCCCGGTCGCGACACCGACGCCGACGATCGTGCCAACGCCCGGTCATGCACAGGGCCCGTCCACGCCGACGCCGATCGCGGCGCCGGGTGCCGAGCCGCCGGCCGCCGCGCGGCGGCGAGCCGGCTAACTGAGCGTCAGCGGCGCTCGAGCAGCTCGCGGAAGCCGCCCTGGTGGGCGGAGAGGATGTCGCGGAGGTCGAGCAGTTCGTCGGAGCTGATCGGGTCGGGCACCGAAGGGATGCCCTCGCTGATAGTGGCGACCTTCTGCCCCTCGTTCTCGATGATCTCCCCGTCGGTCTGAAAGATGATCTGGAGCAGGTTCTCGTCGTCGCAGGCAGCGCATGTGACGCGCACCAGGGCGCGGTTACCCTGCTGGGTGATCACTTTGATTCCACAGTCCGCCATGTTGGTATTGCATACCGCGCAGCGGTAGCGCTTCGCCTGGGAGCGGAGCAGTTCAGGCAGGTCCATCGCTTCCAGTATAGACCCGCGCCCCAGTCGCCAAGCCGCCCCGCAACTGGCGCCGAGGCGCGTTCCGGGGGCTCAATCGGAGGGCTGCGCGCCACCCCTCGGCTAGACTGTGGCCCCGCCGCTGGGGAGTGGCCAAGTGGTAAGGCAGCTGATTCTGGATCAGCCAATCAGAGGTTCGAATCCTCTCTCCCCAGCCAGCGCTTCTGAGATCAGAAACAGCCGATAAGTGCTGTTTCTCTTGCGCTACAGCGCTCGTACAGCCGATAGTGCTGTTGGTGGCAACGCCAAGTCCCCGCCGGTTTCCCGCCGTCGCGGATACCGCGGACTCGGCGCGCCGGACCATGGA
>CATPBU010000198.1 GCA_955652455.1 Candidatus Dormiibacterota bacterium | reverse complement strand
GGGTGTGATCGGCCGCCGACGCGCTAGCCTCCCCCACTCGGTGCCCCGGATCATGTCCATCCGTGCCGGCCGCGTGATGGCTACAGCGGGTCGGTCTCGGCCAGCGGCCGCCCCGCGATCTTCATCCCGGTGCTGTGCGCGATCGCGCCCCAGGCATCGGGATCGGCGGGACCTGGGGGCAGCTGGGCGACACCCTCGAAGAAGCGCTCCATGCCCGCCGGCGTGAACATCACGAGCAGCCGCGCCGGTGTTGTGTCGCTCACATTTTGGAAGCAGTGCGGCGTGCCGCGCGGGATGAACATGAACGATCTCGTCGGAGCGTCGAACATGCGGTCACCCGCCTTGAAGCGCACGTGGCCGTCGAGTACGTACCACATCTCGTCCTCGCGAACGGGCCGAGGCGTCCAATTTGCGTTCACGCCACCATCGGCGGAATCTCGGGGAGACAGGACACAACCATCAACCTCGCTGATAGCGCCAGCCGCGTCGGAGCCCCGATTGGCGTGCGATCCACAATATTGTAGGGCCAAACGTCACCTCCGTCGGGGCTGAAGGGCCCGCCGCACCGAGACAAATCTGATCAGCCTCTTTCATCGCACGGGCTGGCGCATCTCCGACGCGGCCGCCGGCTGCGTCAGTGGGCCGGAATGCTGCGACCGGAAATGTGCTGGTAGGTGACCCTGATCCAGTGCGCCGACGGGCGAATTGCCCACGATTTCAGCGGACCGCGACGGAGCCGCTCCAGCTCCTCCGGGTCGGTGATCTCGGACGCGGTGCCCTCGATGACGACACTCCACCCGCTGTGGTCCAGAGGGCGGCTGTCGTCGACCTCGAAGGTAACCGAGGCGCCGGCTCGTAGCGTGCTGAGCTTGGTGCCCTCGCCCGTGCAGAAGACGAGGGCGTCGCTGTCGGCGAGGTAGTTGACCGGCATGACCATCGCGCGCCCCTCGAAGATGAACGCGATGCGCCCGACAAACGCGTGGCGTTGCAGCCGCTCGAGCGCCTCCGAGGGCGACATCTCCTCAATGCTCGGCTCAGCTCGCTCATTCATCCCGGATCACTCGCCTCCTTGTTTCTGGCATGCCCATTCTCACCCTTAGCAAGTGTCCGGCCGTTAGCGCTGTGCGGCAGGAGGTTGTTGAGTTGCCGAGCCCCAACGCAGTGGCCACAAGTGTCTACCTGTGCGGATGATCCGCTGTCCGGCAGCCCCAACTCGAGCGTGTGTGGGTGACGGGGCATCCGTCGCCGGCGGCGACCGCAGGAGCCGGCAAGCCGGGTGGTCGGCCAGGGGCGGTCGGACGGCCATCACTTTGGTTCAATTCGCTCGACAAGGCGAAAGCGCTCACAGACGACCAGGGTTTCGTCCGTTAGCGCCTCGATGATGCCGTTGCGGATCCAGTACGTTTCGTGTGCCTCGCGCCATTCGGCCACGGTGTCGAAACCCTCACCTTCGTCGCGCGCGAACGCGAAATCCACATCGCAAGCGGAAACCACTCTCACGTCTGTCGTTTCAACCACTCCTACGGGTTCATCGTCAAAGCCCAACATAAGGAAGCGCTCTCCCGGACGTGGCAATGGATCCGTGGTGTACGGCGCGTACTCGGTGCGCAGGCTAGACGTGGCAGTCTTCTGGCCGAGGAAGACTGCTTCAACCAAGGCAGTGCGCAGGCCCGTATTCGGGTAGCCAAGCTCGAAGGGCTGCAAGGTGCCGCGTCTCCCATTAGGCGGGTAGTTCGGATAAGACAATGCCGCCTTGCTTGAATACTGACTCTACGTTTCATCGACGCCTGTGCATGCGGGCACGGCGCGATGACGACGATCCCTACTCATTGTGGGTAGGCGTGTTGTTGAGGATCGGGGCGGCGGTGCCGGTCACGTGGACGCGGTCTTGGCCTTCGGCGAGACCGACGAGCAGGCGACTCGGTCGACCCATGTCCGCGCCCTGCAGGATGGTGATGCGGGCGGGGAGGTCGACCAGGCCAAGCGTCCGCAGGTAGCCGCCGAAGGCAGCGGCCGCCGCGCCGGTTGCCGGGTCCTCGACGACTCCGCCGGGAGGAAACGGGTCACGCGCGTGGAAGGTCGTCGAATTCTCGGCCCACACCAGGTGCAGGGTGGTCCATCCCCGCTCGGCCATCAGAGCCTGCAGGGCCGCGAAGTCGTAGTCCAGCGACGCCAGTCGGGAGCGCTCCCGCACGGCCAGGACGAGGTGGTCGACGCCCGCGTACGCGACGTGCGGGGGGTAGCGAGGATCGAGATCATCGCGCTGCCAGCGGAGCGCCACCAGAGCTGCGTCGACCTCGGTGGGCTGGGCGGGGCGGCTGCGGGTGGGAACGCTGGTCAGGGTGGCGCTGAACCGCCCCGAGGTGCCGGTGGTCTGCACAGCGATCTGCCCAGCAGGGGTGTCGAACTGCAGGATCCCGGGGCCGGTGCGTTCCGAGATCGCGACGGCGGTGGCGATGGTGGCGTGGCCGCAGAACGCGACTTCCGCCTGCGGGCTGAAGTAGCGCACGCGGTAATGCCCCGCGTCATCTGTGGCTTCGACAAAGGAAGTCTCCGAGTAGCCAACCCGGGCGGCGACAGCAAGCCGCTCGGCGTCGTTCAGACCCTCGGCGTTCAGCACCACCCCGGCCGGGTTGCCGCCGGCGCCGTGGTCGGTGAACGCGGCGTACCTCAGCACCGGCACGCTGGACTCGCTGCCCTGGGAGGGCTCTGTCAAGTGATCGACCTTGAAACAGCTGACCGGCGCTTGCGTGGCCGTCGACAGGCTGGAGAACCGAAACGACGCTCCTATGACGTCCGCGCCTTCGGAGCGATGACCTCCGTGATTCCCTCGAGCGCGGTGGCGTCCTCGATGGTGCCGGGTACCGTGTACTCGCGTCCGTCTGCGATCGCGCGCATGGTGGCGCGGAGGATCTTGCCCGACCGCGTCTTCGGCAGCTTCGCCACCACCTCCACGTCGTGGAACGAGGCGACCGCCCCGAGGTTCTCGCGTACTGCGAGGATCAGCTCGGAGCGCAGCTGCTGTGGGTCCACCTCGACCCCGGCTTTGAGCACCACGAGTCCCATGGGAACCTGCCCCTTGACGGAGTTGACGACACCAATCACTGCGCATTCCGCGACCGCTGGATGTTGGGCCAGGACCTCCTCCATGGCGCCGGTGGACAGGCGGTGGCCAGCGACGTTGATCACGTCGTCGATCCGGCCCATGACCCAGATGTAGCCGTCCTCGTCGAAATAGCCGCCGTCACCCGTGCGGTAGAAGCCCGGATGGGAGGTGAAGTACGAGTCCCGAAAGCGTTCGTCGGCGTTGTAGAGCGTGGTCAACGTGCCCGGTGGTAGCGGGTGCCGGACGACGATCTCGCCCTGCACGCCGGCTGGCACCGGATTGCTGCTCTCGTCGACGACCACCACGTCGTATCCCGGCACCGGGTGGGTCGGCGAGCCGGGCTTGACCGCCTTGGCCTCGATCCCGAGGCTGAGAGCCGCGATGGGCCAGCCGGTCTCCGTCTGCCACCAGTGGTCAATGACCGGTACCGACAGGACATCCCGCGCCCATTCGTATGTCGTTGGATCGAGTCGCTCGCCGGCCAGGAACAGGGCGCGCAGACAACTGGTGTCGTAGCTCTGCTTGTACTTGCCCTTCGGGTCCTCCTTCTTGATGACACGAAAGGCGGTGGGTGCACAGAACAGGGTGTTGACCTTGTGCTCTGCGATCACCCGCCAGAACGCACCGGGGTCGGGAGTGCCCACCGGCTTGCCCTCGTAGAGCACGCTGGTGACACCGGCAAGCAGCGGCGCGTAGACGATGTACGAGTGTCCCACCACCCAGCCGACGTCCGAGGCCGCCCAGTAGACGTCACCGGGTCGGACGTCGTAAATGTTGGGCATGCTCCACGCCAGCGCCACCGCGTGTCCGCCGTTGTCGCGGACGACGCCCTTGGGCCCGGCTGTGGTCCCCGACGTGTAAAGGATGTACAGCGGGTCGGTGGCCTTGACCGGCACGCAGTCGACCGGGCTGGCGGCGGCCACCGTCTCCTCCCAGTCCTGGTCGGTGCCGTGCAGCACCGCGGTCGCCTGCGGGCGCTGAAAAATGATGCTGTGCCGGGGCTTGTGCGCCGCCAGCCGGATGGCCTCGTCGAGCAGCGGCTTGTAGGCGACGATGCGGGTGGGCTCGATGCCGCAGGAGGCGCTGAGCACCACCTTGGGCTTGGCGTCGTCGATCCGCGCCGCCAGCTCCGGAGCGGCAAAGCCGCCGAAGACGACAGAGTGGACCGCGCCGATACGGGCGCACGCCAGCATCGCCATCGCCGCCTCGGGGATCATCGGCATGTAGATGATGACCGTGTCGCCCTTCTCGACCCCGAGAGCTCGCAGCGCGCCCGCAAGTCGAGCGGTCTCGTCACGGAGCTCGACGTACTTATAGCGCCGGATCGTCTGTGTCACCGGGCTGTCGTAGATCAGGGCCAAGGTCTCGCCGCGGCCCGCCTCGACGTGCCGATCCAGGGCGTTGTAGCAGGTGTTGAGCTCGCCGTCTGGGAACCAGTGAACGAAAGGGAGCTCCGAGATGTCGAGCACCTGGGTCGGTTTGCGAGTCCAGTCGATGAGCCGGGCCGCCTCACCCCAGAATCCCTCCGGGTCGTCGATGCTGCGCCGGTACGTCCGTTCATAGCTTCCCACGTCAGTATCTTCCGTCAATGAGTGGTGTCCCGACTTGGTCTGCTGCTGATGAGAGCTAGGCCGCCTGCGGATGCCGATATCTTCCCAAGTGCAGCTGATAGCCTGGCCCTGATGTGCACCATCCTCCTCGCGTGGCGCTGCCTGGATGATGCGGAATTCGTCCTCGCCGCCAACAGAGACGAGTTGGTTGCAAGACCGACGGCTCCTCCCCGACGGCTGAGCGAGACGCCGGCGGTCTATGGCGGCCAGGACCTTCTCGCCGGCGGCACGTGGCTGGCGGTCACTCCTGACGGCCGGGTCGCGGCGGTGACCAACCGCCGGGCCGCGACCCTGGACGAGGTCGGGCGCGATCCATGCCGGCGATCCCGAGGCGAGTTGCCAGTCGCGCTTCTCCGCGCCCCGGGCCGCGATGCGCTCGGAGCGATGCGGCGAATCCGGCCCGCTGACTACAACGCATTCAATGTGCTGGTGCTCGATGCCGACCACGCACTGGTCGGGCATGGCGACGGCGCCGACAGCGTCGACATCGTCGAGCTCGAGCCTGGTGCCCACGTCCTCGGCGTCCATGACGTCGACGACACCGTCCACGCCAAGGAGATGCGAGTCCGTAGGTGTCTGGGCCAGGCGCTGCGCGGCGTCCGCTCAACCACCGAATGTGTCGACG
>CATPBU010000197.1 GCA_955652455.1 Candidatus Dormiibacterota bacterium | reverse complement strand
CATCATGATTGTGATCTCCTCTATCGTTAGTTAGCGTCGTTTCCACTAGGCAGCCACACCAGTGCCGAATGTCACCAGTATTGACGCGCACCGTCCCCTTATCCGTCGGGACAAGGGCGGGGGCCTCGGCGCCGAATCCTCCTTGGCCTGATCTCACGAGATGACGACCGCGCGCCCTCGCCTGCCCGACCGAATAGGTTCTCCATAGCGGTCACCGCCTGCTCAGCCATCGACGTCGTGACGTGCGAGTAGACGGCCACGCCACGGTGGCGTTCACGCTGGACGTGTACTCGCACGTCACCGAGACGATGCAGCGGGAGGCGGCCGACACCATGACTCACTCCTCGGCACCCAGGTCTGACCCGATCCCTGCACTCAAAGGCGCGGGCCACGCCCGCGGCGAGCCCGGGCGGCTAGCCAACCGCCGGTCAACATCAGCATCGCAGCAGGCACCGCCGGGAGTTCTCCCGCTGCGCCCGTCTCCGGTACGACAACGCCAGGGGTTGGCGCGGTCACGGTCACGGTGCCAGCCGCGGCTGCGGCCTCGTAGAAGGTGTCACCCGCGAAGGTGGCTGATGCTGCCACGCTCCCGGGCGCTTGTGAGACCGACGTGACAGTGCAGGTGGCTGCGCCAGAGGCATTTGATAGGCCGCTGCACGTCTGGGCACTCGTCCCCGAGCCCAGCGTGAGCCTGATGGTCTTGCCGGCAAGCGGTGTGCCAGCGGATGGGTCATCGGTGGTCAGCACACCGGACAGGACGAGCGGCTGACCGACCACGACTGCCCCCGCACCTGTGTACGTGAGCCCATCCTGCTCATGCGTCACCGTGAAGGGTGCGCTGGTGGTGACGCCGGCGAGGAACGGGATGCCGCTGCCAGCGAAGGACGCGATGATCTGATACGAACCCGCTGGCTGAGTCGGCGTAACCGAGCACGAGGCGACGCCTGAGGCATTGGTGGTTCCCGCACAGATGTCTGCTCCAGACCCGGTGCCTAGCGTGAACGTCATAGTGACATTCTGCACCGGCACCGCCGCCACCGTGAGAGTGGCCGAGACTGTAGCCGAGTCGGCGAAATCGCTCGCGGTCGCGGACGAATTCCTGAAGGCTAATGACGTCGCCGCACCCGTGATGATGGGGGACCTCGCGGTGATCCTATTCTCGAGGCTGAAGAATGTGCTGGCGCCAGCGGCAAGTCCGCCACCAGCGTCGGTGAAGTTCACGGTGCCCATCCTCTTGTTGCCGGAGATGCCACTGAACGTGGTGTCCGGCCCTTCGTAACCTGTCACGGGCCGTGGCGTCGCCGTGCAATAGCCGTCGCCGATGAAGGTGAAGGTGCACACCCCATCGCCCTCGAAGCCGAAGACGTTTAGAGCCGCGCTGCCTATGGCGATGGACGGCGCAGCGATGAGCGAGTTGTTCTGAACCCCAACGAGCGTGTCGTCTGACCCGTCATACCCCCGCTGGCTAGCGTCGAACAGAATCGTCAGAGAGCCGTCGGGTTCTATCACGATCAAGACCGCGCAACTCGTGTCAATGCCAACCGCTGGGCACTGCGTGAAAGGCGGGATTGGGTTGGCCGCCACCACCCTGGTGGACGGCATCGCCAAGAAGGCAGCGCCCATCGAGGTGGCGGCCGCAACGCCGAGCAAGCAGGCCCGCCGCCGAGCTCCGCTGTGCCGCTTGTCCCGTGAGTTGCGCCAGCGCATCCCGGGACCCTCCATCCTGCACATGCCCCCTGTTGAGAGGGCGAGAGAGTAACAGGCACCCGGGGCCGTTGAGTGTGCTGCCCGACCGAGGTGGTCATGAGCACCTTTTGGGCGATCGGCAGCAGTGTGTAGGAGGGTCAGAACCGTGGCTACCGGGAGGCGGCAGGCACAGTGAACAGGTTGCTGGTGCCCGACACTGGGCCGCGTTGGGGTCATGGTAGGGGTCAACAGCTCAAACAGATGCTGGGCAGGCAGGAAAAAACAACAACTCTGAACTCAGATAGACGTGGGCGGGGCAGGATTCGAACCTGCGACCCTGGGGTTATGAGCCCCGTGCTCTAACCGGCTGAGCTACCCGCCCCCGGGCCGACAGCCTACCCCGTCGCCGCGCAGGCGGGCAGACCGCCAAGGCGCGATAGTGTGCGGCCATGACGGCCGACGCATCGACCCAACCGATGGGGCGCACCCAGCGCCCCGATAAGAACCTCTACTTCCTGCTCATCGCTCTTGCGGCTCGCAGCCGGGCCGATTGCCTGGGCCGCCGCGTGGGCGCGGTCATCACTCGCGAGGGCCGGGTCGTCAGCACCGGTTACAACGGCACACCCTTCGGAATGCCCAACTGCAGCGACGGCGGCTGCCACCGATGTTCGCAGCGCGACGTCAACACCTCGCTCCGCGGTGGCGCCTATGACATTTGCGTGTGCGTGCACGCCGAGCAGAACGCGATCCTCACCGCCGCCCGCTTCGGCCAGCAGACCCTCGGTGCATCGCTCACCTCCACCACGCAACCCTGCTTCGGGTGCCTCAAGGAGATGCTGCAGGCTGGCATCACCGAGGTCCACTACCTGCATCCCTGGGATCCCACCGAGGCGTATGGCGACCCCGCTCTGGCGGGGCAGTACGCCGCTCTGCGAGCCCAGTTCAACGCCTTCGAACAGGTCGGTGACCCCGCCATGGACACCCCCGACCTCTTCGCGGCGGTGATCGGTTTCACCAGGACGTAGGCCACTCGCCCGAGCCTCTGGCATAGTTCGCCCCGCGTGGGTGTCAGCAAGAGCCGCACGGACATCGGCGGGCGTCTGTGGTTCGTCGCCGCCGCGCTCCTGGCGCTGCCACTGTGCCTCGACGCCACCAGCGACCCCGACGTGTGGTGGCACCTCCAGCTGGGGCAGTGGATCGCAGCAAACCATGCCGTGCCGCACACCGAATTCTTCTCGTACACCGCCAACGGCGCGCCGCTGGTGGCGCACGAATGGTTGTCGGAGCTGCTCTTCTGGTCCGTCCACAGCGTGGTGGGGCTCGCCGGCCTCGCCGTCGTGGTCGGCCTGGCGACGTGGAGCGGGCTGCTGGCGCTGGCTTGGCTCGCCCATCAACGCGGCGCGTCGGGTTTCAACGTCGGCGTGGTGCTGCTGCTCGGCGCCAAGGCGCTACAGCCGGTCACAGGCACGCGCCCGCAGATGCTGACGTTTGCGCTGCTCTGCTGGTCGCTGTTCGTGCTGGACCATCATCTGCGCCGCGGTGGGCGTGCCATCTGGCTGCTCGTCCCGATGTTCCTGCTCTGGGCGAACCTGCTCGCCGGGTTCGCCGTCGGACTGGGAATCCTGGTCGCCGCGGTAGCCGCCGGCCTGGTCGATGCGCGCTGGCGGCATCAGGTGGACCCCTTGCAGCGACGGCGCCTGGTCATCGCTGCCGGTGTCCTGCTGCTCTGCGCCGTGGTCGCGCTTGTCAACCCCAACGGCATCGACCTCTACCGCTACGCCTTGCTCGGCAGTACCCCGGCCGCCCACCAGTTGATCCAGGAGTGGCAGCCGCCCGACTTCACTACGCTGGCGATGGCGCCCCTGGCGCTCCTCATCGTCGCCACCGCCATGTCGATGGTCCGCGCCCGCAGGAGGCGCCGGCCCAGTCAGGTGATCCTCGCCGTGATCGGTGTCACCGCCGCACTGCTCGCGGTGCGCAACATCGCCATCGCGGTGGCGCTCCTGTCACCGGCACTTGCCGAGCTGCTGCCCATCCGGTACCGCCTGCCAGAGAGGCAAGCCGCCTTGCCCGTGACCGCCGTGGCAGCGGGGACGGTGATCGTCATCGTCTCGGTCCTGCGCCTCTCGCTGGACACCCAGGACTCTGCGCTCGCCAAGCAATTGCCGTCGTGTCTGCTATCGGGTCTGCAGGCGACACGTCATCAAGTGCAACTCTGGTTGCCCTACGGCCAGTCAGGCTACGCCATCGACCAAGCATGGCCGCAGGTGCACGTCTATGCATATGGGAACGACGCTGCTCTCGGCGCCGTGGTAGTGGTCGACTACGTCCGCGTCGCCGCCGGCGTGGCCGACGACCCGAGCGCGCTTCAACTCCTCACTGACAGCCACACCGACGCAGTGATCACCTCGGCCGGCCGGCTCGCCACCGAGCTGCACGCCGCCGGTTGGACCAGTGTTGGTGAGGCCAACAACCAGACCCTGTTCGTCACCCGCTCCTTCACGCCGGCGTTCGCGGTGTCCTGCCCCGGCAGCTGACATCCGCGCCGCTCAGTCAGCAGGATCGATGAGCTGTTCGCGATCGTGCGCTTGGCCGCTGGCGATGGCTGCGACCCGCTCCAGTGTGTCGATCTCATCGACCGGCTTGTCGTGTCGCCAGCGCGCGATCCGCGGAAAGCGCAGCGCGTACCCGGAGCGATGACGGGTGGACCGCTGAACCGCGTCGAAGGCCACCTCGAGCACGATCTGCGGACGCACGCTGCGGTGGTGGCCGTGGTCTTCGGTGGTGATGTCGAGCAGCAGCGCGGTCATCTCGGCGATCTCCGCATCGGTGAGACCTGTGTAGGCCTTGCCGATGGTGACCAGCTCCCCGCTGTCGTCGGGCACCGCGAACGTCACGTCGCTGAGAACGCCTCGACGCTTGCCGTGGCCCCATTCGGCCCCGACCACCACCACATCGAGCGTGTCCAGCGGTCGCTTCAACTTCAGCCACGCGAGCCCGCGCCGGCCCGGCGTGTACGCCGAGTCGGGGTCCTTGAGCATCAGGCCCTCGTTGCGGCGCGCCCGCGCCGCGCTGAAGCGTTGGTCGACGGCGTCGGCACCAACAGCAGCTTCCAGATGGGCGAGAGCGAAGCCGTCGCCGAGCGAGAGCAACTCCAGCCGCCGGCGGCGCTCACGGAGAGGCGCGTCGAGCAGTGGTGTGTCGCCGTCGAGGAGCACGTCCCAGGCCACGTAGATGACCGGCACTGATTCGCGCAATGCCGCCGACGGGTTGCGCCGCCCCAGCCGCGTCTGCAGGTCGTGGAAGGGGAGCACCCGACCTTCGCGGAAGGCGAGGACCTCGCCGTCGAGGATGACGTCGGGGATGTGCGCGGCCGCTTCAACCACCTCGGGGAACTGCGCGGTGACGTCGTTGAGGTCGCGGCTGTACAGCGCCACCCGACCGTCGCCACGGTGCAGCTGGCAGCGCACGCCGTCGTACTTGTCCTCGACCCACACCTCCTCGCCCATGCGCCGCACCGCCTCGTTCGCGTCGGCCACCGGCGACGCCAGCATGAAGCGGAGTGGAGCGAAGAATCGGGGCCGGTCGGCGCTCTCGCCCCGGGCAACAAGGCAGGCCACCTCGCCGAGATCACCGAGCAGCATCACCGCCCTGGCGACGTCCGCCGGTGGTCGGTCGAACGCGCTGCCGATCGCCTCCTCCACCAGGCCCTCACGCAGGCCGATCCGCAACTCCCCGGTGACCAGCTTGACCACGTACCGGCCCTCGTCAGGCGAGCAGACGCTGAGCAGCGCGGCGAGCGCCGCCTCTCGCGCCCTCGGCCCGGTCGCCGTGGCGATGGTTGAGAAAGCGACGTCGAGGTCGAGCAGGTCCACACCGTCGTACTTCGCGGGCGGTCGCGCGGTGGCGAGCAACTCGGCGGTGGTGTCGCCGCCGTCGCCATGGCGCCGGTAGATAACGTTGAGCTCAGCGTCACCGACACCGGTGGCCTCGCGCAACACCTTGTACAGCGCCGCCCCGCCGACGTTGAGCGTGCGCGGATCACCCGGCGCGAAGACCCGCCCCGCGAAGTAGCGCGTGGCCAGCAGCAAGCGGGGAGGATCGAGGCTCGCCAGGTGGTCGGCGAGAAGCCGCACCTTGGCCTTCTTGGACCCCGTGGCTGCGATGGCATCAGCGGTCACCGCGAACCCGGCGAGTGTGGTGACGGCCTCCATCCCGTCATCATCCCCCGATCGGCGGACCGTCCGGGCTGTGGTGTCGCATGGTGGCGTATAAACGTTGCCATGTCGAGGTTCGGTGGCTAACCACTCGCTGCCCGCGGCAGAACGCTTCAGCGAGGTCAACCTGATCGCGGACCCGCTGTACGGCTACATCGAGATCACCAAGGGCACGGTCACCGAGCCTGGGGAGCGCGCCCTCCTCGACAATCCCTGGCTGCAGCGGCTGCGACGCATCCACCAGCTCCAATCTGCCTGGTGGGTGTTTCCATCCGCAGAGCATTCGCGGTTCGTGCACCTGCTCGGCGCCATGCACCTGGCGAGTCTGTTCGCCCGTCGCATCGACGCATCCCTGCGAGCCGCGTTCCCCGACGCGCCGTCGCCGGCGTGCGTCGAAGAGACCCTGCGACTTGCCGGCCTTCTCCACGATGTCGGCCACGGTCCATTCGGGCACTTCTTCGACCAGGAGGTCCTGGCCAAGTGGCACCTCGATCACGAGGACATCGGTCGCTGGCTGGTGGAGAACCAGCTCGGGCAAACGATCCGCGGCCTGCGTTCGTCGCCGTCCGGCATGTTCGATGACGGCGAGTCCGTCGACCCGCGCTGGGTGGCGTGGGTGATGGCTGATGCGGGCATCCCTGGGTACCAGCCGCCTGGCTGGCTGAGTGCCTGCAAGCCGATTCTCTGCGGACCGGCAACGGTCGACAACCTCGACTACGTGCGCCGTGACGCCTACATGTGCGGCATCTCGCTCGGTCCCGTCGATGTGCAGCGGCTCATCCACTACTCGTTCATCACCGACGGCACCATGGCCCTGCACATGCACGCAGCCGGCGCCTTGCAGATGTTCCTGGCGTCACGGCTCTACATGTACACGCAGGTGTATCACCACCGCACCGGTCGGAGGTTCGACCTGTCCATGCAGGAGATCTTCGCCGACACCATCGCGCTGCTTCTCCCCGGCAACCCGCTCGACCACCCCGATGACTACCTGCGGCTCAACGACTGGGCGGTGCTCGAGGCGGCGCATCGCTGGGCGCGTTCCCCTCGGGACAGCGAAGAGCGCCGCCTCGGCGAGGCCTGGGACAGGCTGCTCCGCCGCGACCTGCACTGGTACCTTGCATACGAGACCATCGCCCACCGCGATGCCGACCTCTCGACACTCCAGGAGCGGCTGTTCGCGGAGATTCCCGAGGTCAGCGCCCGCGTCCAGGTGGACGTGGTCTCGGCCAAGATCGCACCCCACAACCCCATGGCCGACCACGGTTTTGTCGCCCTGTACGATCCGATCAAGGGCACCGTGGAACGCCACCACACCGCCGAGATGATCGCACGGCTGCCGCAGCACAACCAGCTCGTCCGCGTGTTCACCGACGAGGTCGAGGCCATCCCAGCGCTGCATCGCGCCGCGCAGCGGTTGTTGAACTAGGCGGCGACGACCCGCTCGCGATAGGCACGCGCGGTCAATGCGGCAACCACCAGGCAGACGGCGGCGGCCACCGCGAAGACGCCGGTGGCCACAGCGTCCGCCGCGGCCGCGGTGCCATGGACTGTCGAGGTATACACAGCCCCGGTCACAGCCAGCCCGACGATCACCCCGGCGTTACGGGCCGTCGACAGGAATCCCGCCGCGCTGCCCAGTGCATCGCGGGGCGCGACACGGATCGCCGCCGCGGTGTTGGGCGAGGAGAAGTAGCCGTTGCCGAGCCCGAGCACGAGCAGGCCGAGCAACAGCAACCACCACGCATCGAGATGCGCCGCGGTCGCGGCCAGCCCAAACCCCATCGCCGCCAGCCCCATGCCTGTCGCCGTGCTCAGCCGGGTGCGCCCCGCATCACTCAGCCTCCCCGCGCGCCGGGACGTGGCCCCGATGCCCACGGCGATCGGGATGAAGGCAAGGCCGGCGACGATCGGCTCTGCGCCATGGGCCTGCTCGAGCCAGTAGGGCAGCAGCGCGAAGCACGACATCAGGGTTCCGGTGCTCAGCAGCGTGGCCATCGTCGCTGCCGCGAACCGGGCGTTGCGCAGCAGCCGCCCGTCGATCAGCGGCCGGCGCGCGATCAGCTCGGTGGGGACGAGCAACAGCAGGCTGATCCAGGCGACCGCGAACCAGATCTCTGGGCCCGCGTCACCGACAACCGGGCCGGCGATCGAGGCAATTCCGGCGCCGATGCCGAGGAGCAGCGTGGCCGTGAGGATCGAGCCGGCGATGTCGAGCTTGACGGGCCGCCGCTCATCAGCGCGGGGAAGGAAACGGACGGCCAGGCCCGCGCCGACCGCCGCCATCGGGACGCCCGCCCAGAAGATGGCCTGCCAGCCGCCGACGGCGACCAGGAGTCCGCCGAGTGGTGGACCCGCCAGTCCGGCGAGCGCCTGGGTGATCACCAGCATCGCCACCGAGCGGCCCGTCCGCCCGCGGGGCGCGTGCTGGGCGATGAGCGAGAGGCTGCCCGCGGTCAACACGCCACCACCGATCGCCTGCACCGCGCGCGCCGTGAGCAGGACGCCGAACGAGGGCGCCAGCGCGGCCAGCACCGAACCCGCCGCGAACACCGCAAAGCCGGCCAGGTACACGCGCCGCCGGCCGAAGCGGTCGCCGAGCCGCCCCAGCGTCGGCAGCGTCGCCGTGATCGCCACCAGGTAGACGCTGAGCACCTCCTGGCCGCCGCTGAGCGGGACCGCGAAGTGATGGACCAGGGGGTCCAGCCCGACCGCGACGATGGTGGCGTCGGCCATGCTGATGAACGCCCCGACAGCCAGCGCGATCAGCAGCCAGCGGCTGCGCGGGTCCGCATCAGTCGCCTTTGCCGAGCCGGGTTCGACCGACGCTACCGGCGGCGGAATTGCCGCGACGGCACCGTCCGCCGCCCGCAACGTCGCCACGCGCGCTAGGAGCGCAGAGGAATGCGCGGGCCCGAGGGCATCACCGGGCCGGCGGCGCTGGCGTAGTTCTCCTGGCTGACACGCCCGGCGATGTGCGCGGCCACCTCACGGAACACGCCCCCAACCGTGCTGTCCGGCGCCGCCGCCATCAGCGGCTGACCGTCGCCGCCGCCGAGGCGGATGCGCGGGTCGAGCGGGATGGTGCCGAGGAAGGGCACGCCGTACTTCTGCGCAAGTTCGCTGCCCCCGCCGCTGCCGAAGATGTCGGTCGTCTGGTGGCAATGCGCACAGACGAAGCTGCTCATGTTCTCGACGATCCCAAGCACCGGCACCTTGACCTGGCGGAACATCTCGATGCCGCGGCTGACATCGGCGAGGGAGACGTCCTGCGGCGTGGTGACGATCACCGCGCCGGTCATCGGTACGCTCTGGGCTAGGCTGAGCTGCACATCGCCGGTCCCCGGGGGCAGGTCGACCACCAGGTAATCCAGCTCGCCCCATTCGACCTCGTACAGGAACTCGCGCAGTCCTTTGGCGAGCATGGGGCCGCGCCAGATCACAGGCTGTCCCGGCTTGAGGATGGTGCCGAATGACATCACCTTGATGCCGTAGGCGCTCAGCGGGCTGATGCGGTTGGTCGCGCCCTGCTCGGGCTGAGCTGTGATCCCCATCATGATCGGCACATTGGGGCCGTAGACGTCGGCGTCGAGCAGACCGACGCGAGCCCCGCTCAGGCTCAGCGCGATGGCGGT
>CATPBU010000196.1 GCA_955652455.1 Candidatus Dormiibacterota bacterium | reverse complement strand
GTCGAGTCCGACCAGCCGCTGGACGGCTAGCGGGATGGGCATGCCTGGGTCGACCACCAGCTCCATCTCGCCCAGCCGGCGCATCTCGAGGTCGAAACGCACCGCCCCGATCTCGAGCACCCGATCGCTTTTGGGCGAGAGCCCGGTGGTCTCGAGGTCGAAGGCGACGAACTCGTGAGGCCCAGACACCGCCCGATTGTAGGGAGCGTCGGTTCTGTGTCAGACGCTGGGGCCCGCGGCCTACGCTGCCGGTGGCGTGGCGGCGCTGCCGACCGCTCGGTACTCGGACGGGAGCATGCGTGAGATGGCGTCCATGATCGCTGCGGCGGCGGCGTGGTTGTCGGCTCGGGGCCCGTGCCCAGCAGCCGGAAGCCTCACCGGAGTGCCATACCTGAGGTGGACGTCGCCCCGGTGGATGCGGTTGGTGCCGCGGGGGAGAACCTTCTCGGTGCCCCATACCGCCGCCGGGATCACCGGGACGCCACCGTGCCTGGCGATGAACCCGACCCCCGGCTGTGGCTCGCGGAGGCGACCGTCGGGGGATCGTGAGCCCTCCGGATACACCAGGACGACATGCCCGTCGCGGAGCAGGTCCAGGGTGTAGCGCAGCGCGGTCCGGTCGGCGCTACCGCGTACAACTGGGTAGGCGTGGAAGGCGCGGAACAGCCAGCGCCAGCGTGCGGAGGCGAAGTGTTCACTCTTGGCCATGTAGTAGACGTCCAGGCGTGGGATCAGGGCACCGGTGAGCGGCGGATCGGCGGCGCTGATGTGGTTGCCCACCACCAGCGCCCCCCCGCTCTGGGGCACGTTGTCGAGTCCATCGACGTGGAGCCGGCGTCCCAGGATGGTTGCGGCAAGCAGCCGCATGATTCCGCGCAGCAGCGCGTACCTCATCGCGTTCGCATCGGGTGAAGCCCGCCCGCGGCGCACACCGAGAGCGCGTACGCGATCATCTCGTCCTTACCCACCAGCGACGTGTCGATGACGTCAGCGTCGTCGGCGCGGCGCAGTGGCGACGCTGTGCGCTCCGAGTCGGATCGATCGCGGTCACCGACCTCGGCACGGATGATGCCGCCGTCGCTGTCAGCCCCGCGCGCACGCAGCTGTGCGATGCGCCGCTGCTCGCGCACCGTTTGCGGGGCGTCCAGGTAGAACTTCACAGCGGCCTCCGGGAAGACCACCGTACCGCAGTCGCGCCCGACCGCCACCGCTCCCTCGCGTGCGGGACGGCGCTGAAGTTCGAGGACGGCGGCGCGGACCTCGGGTTCACTCGCGATCGCCGCGAGTAGGGTGGCGTGCCGAGGATCGTGCAGCTGCGCACCGGCCGGGACTCCGTCCACGACCACCATGCCACCGTCGAATCGCGGATCGGTGTCGACGCTCAGCGCCGTTCGCCGGGCAAGCGCACCGAGCGCCGCCGAGTCGCTGCCATCGAGCCCGGCGCGCACCGCGGCCACCATCACACCGCGGTAGAAAAGGCCGGTGTCGACCAACGGCAGGCCGAGCTCAATGGCCAGCGCTCGGCCGAGCGTGGACTTGCCGCTTCCCGCGGGACCGTCGACGGTGACGATGCGCTGGCTGTTCACGCTCCGGCGGCGCTCCCCTATCAAGACGCCGCGCGCAACGCGTCGGCCTCGTCGGTGGTGAGTCGACGGATCTGCCCGTCGGCCAGATCGCCGAGGGCGATCGGCCCCACCGCGATGCGGCAGAGGTCGACGACGCCGTTGCCGACCGCGGAGAAGAGCCGCCGAACCACGCGCTTGCGCCCGTCTGCCATCACCACGTCGACGACCTTGCTGCCGGGCACGCCGCGGAGGTCGACCGCTGCCGCAGGTCCGTCATCGAGAACGACACCGGCGATCATGGTGCGGACTTGCTCGTCGGTGAGTGGCGCCGCCGGTGTGACTCGGTAGGTCTTGTGCAGGCCGTGGCGGGGATGCGCCACCCGGTGGGCCAGCTCACCGTCGGTGGTCAGCAGGAGCAGGCCGCGGCTGTCGGCGTCCAGCCGCCCCACCGGGACCAGGCCGGCGATTGTCGGTACGAGATCGGCAACCGTCTGCCTGCCCTGCGGATCGTGCAGGGTGGTGATCACCCCGACCGGCTTGTTGAGCGCCAGCGTCACCGGTTGCGAGCGCGCGGCCGGGATGCGCCTGCCGTCGACGGTGACGGCGTCGGCGTTGACGTCAACCCGAGCCCCCACCTCCACCGTTCGGCCGTTGACACGCACCCGGCCGCTGGCGATCAGCTCATCGGCGGCTCGGCGCGAGGCCACACCGCGACGCGCGAGGAACCGGTTGAGCCGCTCACCGCCGTCCGCGGCGGCGCCGGTCACGGTACAGCGCCGGCGTCGGACGCGACGCCGACCGCGAACCGGTCGATCTCGGCGGATTCCCCGAGGGGGGGCAGGTCGTCGATGCGCTCGAGCCCAACGATCTGGAGGAAGCGCAGCGTGGTGCCGAACAGCCGGGGGCGTCCCGGCGTGTCCTGGCGGTCAACTTCGACGATCAGGCCGCGTCGCTCGAGGTTGTCGAGCACCGCCTCACAGTTGACACCCCGGATCGCTTCGATCCCAGCGCGGGTCAGCGGCTGGCGATAGGCGACGATGGCTAGTGTCTCCAGAGCCGGCCGGCTGAGCCGGGTCGGCTTCTCGGGTTGCAGTGCGCGCTGCACCGCCCACGCGGTCTCGGGGCGGGTGACCAGCTGGATCTGGTTGTCGTGCCGTTGCAGCATCAGTCCGCGCCCCCGAAGCTGACCGGCAAGAGCCTCGGCGGCGGCAGCCACCGCGGTCGGCGTCCGCCCGACGATCGCGGCGACCTCCGCCAGCGTCACCGCCCGGTTGAGTGAGAAGCACACCGCCTCGACCGCCACGGCAAGATCCTCTGGCTCAGCCCCGGCCACACCCTCGGGGACGACGGCGCGGCCGAACACGTCCAGTGCCAGATCGAAGGTCTCGTCGTCCTCCGCGACGCCGGGCACGACCTCATCCACCGGCGTGCACCGTGATCGGGCCGAACGGCTCCTCCTGGTCGACGATAACCTCACCGAGACGGAGCAGCTCGAGCAGGGCGAGGAAGCAGGCCACCGCCTCGAGGCGCGTGGTCACCGTCGCGAACAGCTCTTCGAACGCGAGCCGCCCACCGCGGAGGCGCTCGCGGATCTCGGTCATCTTCTCGTCGACCGAGAAGATGACCGCGCCCACGGGGAGCGGCTCAACCTCGTCGAGCCGGAGGAGCACCTCGCGGAAAGCGGCGGCCAGCCGCTCCGGGGGGATGCGCAGGCGCTCGACCGGGATCAACTCCGGCGCCACCAGGCCGAGGAAGCTGCGCGTTCCCTCCTCCGCAGCCTCGGCGAGCAGCGCCTCAGCGGCCGCCTTGAAGAGGCGGTACTCGCTCAATCGCCGCCCGGCATCGTCCGCCGCGTCGTCGTCCTCGGCATCATCATCGCCGGGCGGAGTCGGGTTGAGCCTCGCCGCCTTGAGTGCCACCAGCCGCGCCGCAAGGGAGAGGAAGTCGGCTACCTCGCGGAGGTCGACCTGATCGCCGGCCGCCTCCATCCGCTCCCGATATTGTCCGGTGATCTCGGCGACCGCGATGCCGTCGAGGTCGACGTCACCGCGCTGGGCGCGGACGACGAGCTGTTCGAGACTGCCGCTGAATCCCGTCACCTGGACGTGGAAGCGCTCGGCCGAGTCGGCCTCCAGCAGCTCGGGCGGGCTGGCTGGCGTGGTCACGGAGTTTTCCGTCATCTCGCCCGCATGGTAGGGATCGGAGACCCGGCGGTCGCAGCTGCGGCCGCCATCAGCCGGCTCGAGCGCGGCGGCTGCGCGCGGGTGCGGGTGCAGGCGTGGCAGCGATGGTATCGACTGCCTCGCCGCGCAGCTCCATCGCCCGCGCCAGCGCGGCACCGGTGATGCGCCCCGACATGAGCCGCGCGATCTCGGCGAGGCGGTCGTCGCCGTCGACCGGTTCCAATCCGGCGAGAGTCCCCGCGGCGGTGTCCCGCTTGCGCACCAGGAGGTGCCCGGTGGCGCGGGACGCGATCTCGGCGCGATGGGTGACGGCGATCACCTGGCGGTGCGCGCCGGTGGCGGCGAGGAGGTCGCCGACCCGCGCTGCCGTTTCGCCGCCGATCCCGGTGTCAACCTCGTCGAGCACCAGCAGCGGCGAGCCGGCCTCGGTGACGCAGGCGGAGATCGCCAGCACCAGCCGCGACAGCTCGCCGCCGGATGGGCCGACATCGAGAGGCGCAGCAGCCGCCTCTCTGTTGGTGGCCAGGTGGAACGCCACCTCGTCGATGCCGTTCGGGCCGCAGCGCACCAACGCACCCCGGGCCTCGACGCCGTCGACGTCGGCGCGGCGCTCGAGAATGATGCGCAACCTGGCGTAGGGCAGCTCGAGGAGGTGGAGCGCGGCCTCGACATTGCTCTCCAGGCGGCGTGCGGCCAGGCGCCGGCGCTCGGACAGCCGTGCGGCGAGCTCGCCGGCACGGGCGCGGGCGGCGGCCGCCGTC
>CATPBU010000195.1 GCA_955652455.1 Candidatus Dormiibacterota bacterium | reverse complement strand
GCTGGATGATGATCCGCTCGTTGCGACCGAGAACCGACTCGATCGTCGATCGCACCTTGTTGATCTCCACGCCGAGGTTGTTGAGCACCTTGGCGGCGAGCCCTTCTCCCTCGCGAAGCAAGCCGAGAAGGAGATGCTCGGTTCCGATGTACGAGTGATGCGAGCGCTCGGCCTCCTCCTGCGCCAGGGTGAGGACCTTTTTTGCTCTCTCGGTGAACCGTTCAAAGGGGTACAAGTGCTTGCTGCCTCCGTGCCCGGACCAGCCCCTCCTTCAATGGGCGAGGGTCAGTGACGGGCGGCCTGTGATCCTTCCCCATTATGCCCACCCGACTCCGAGTTCACGCGTTCCCGTGAACAAGCGGTCACCGGAAGAATCCGCGGAGGTTACGCCTTCTCTGGCTGCGGAGCCGCGGCGGGCGCCACGTCGGCGTCGATCGCGGACGCGATTGCAGCGCTGTCCTCACCGGCCGCGACACCCTCGGTCACAGCCGCGTCGACCTCGGCGTCAGCCGCGCCTGTGCCCTCGGGGGCGCCGTCATCGTCGTCGTCCTCGTCGTCAGGGAACTGGTACGCGGGTGGTTCGTAGGCCGTGCCCGCACCCTCGCCCTCGTCGGTCGGGCCGCCGCCGTGCAGCTGGCGCAGTGACAGGCTGATGCGACGGCGCACCTTGTCCGCGCTGAGGACCATGACCTCGACCACCTCACTCACTTTGAGGACGTCCTCGGTGCGCTCGACGTGGTCCCACGACAGCTCGCTGATGTGCAACAGGCCTTCGACACCGTCGGCGATCTGCAGGAACGCTCCGTATTTCTTGGTCTTGGTGACCTCGCCGGTGACCGCCTTCCCCGCCGGGAAGCGATCCTCGATGGTGTCCCAGGGGTCGTCACTCATCTGGCGAAGCGACAGGCTGATGCGGGACAGCTCGGGGTCGAGCTTGATCACCTTGACGCGAACCTCGTCGCCGACGTTGAGCATGTCACTGACGTTGTTGATGCGGTCCCACGAGAGCTCGCTGATGTGGATGAGCCCGTCGGCGCCGCCAAGGTTGACGAAGGCGCCGTAGGAGGTGAGTCCGCTCACCTTGCCGGTGACAACGTCGCCGATCTGCAGCTTCTCGAAGAGCTCTTCGCGCTGGCGGGCGCGATCCTCGTCCTGGGCGGCGCGCTGCGACACGATCAGCCGGTTGCGCTTGCGGTTGACCTCGAGGATCTTGACCGGGATCTTGGTGCCGACCAGCTCCATCAGGTTGCCGCTGAACTGCCTGGCCACCTGGCTGCTGGGCAGGAAGCCGCGCAGGCCCATGATGTTGACGATCAGGCCACCCTTGTTCTGCTCGCGGACCTCGGCGTCGAGGATCTCGCCCTCGGACTCCTTCTGGGCTACCGCCTGCCAGATGCCCTCGGCCCGAGCCTTGCGCAACGAGAGGACGACGTTGCCGTCCTCATTCTCGGGCTGGACGACGTAGACCTTGACCTCGTCACCGGGGTTGAGCACCACCGACGCTTCACCGCGCGCGCTCAGCTCGCGGTTGGAGATAACCCCCTCGGACTTGGCGCCGATGTCGACCAGCACCTCGTCGGGATCGACGCGCACCACGGTGCCGTCGACGATGTCGCCGTGAGCGAGCGCCCGGATGACGTGCTCCGCCTCGGCGAGGAGCTGCTCCATGGTGATCTCTTCGTCAGGAACCAGGGTCGTGGCCACGCTTCTCCTTTGACGTCTCCCAGTGGCATCGCGGCGGGGACACGACGGCGCCGATCGGTCGCCGGGGTCACCCTGCGGGTCGTGCGGGCCGGTTGGGAATGTTGCGAGCGGAGCCCGCGGAACGATTCGCTGTGGTGGCTCAAACGAATGCGTGCGCATCCGTGCCGTTGGCGAACACTCGCAGTGTAGCGGACAGGCGAATCCGGGGATGTCGGCGTTCTGTTGCCGCGCGGTGTCCGGCTGGCGACCGTTCGGACGGGTGGTCCGTCGCCATCGGGGTGCGACGCTGCGGACGCGATGCGAGTGACCATCACCTGTGAAGACTGCGGCGAACGCCACCGGCTCGAGCGACACGTCACCGAGCCCGGTCCGATCTGGATCGTATGCCACTCGTGCGAACTGCCTCTCCAGGCAGTCCTCGACGGACCTGCGCCGGCGCCGAGCAAGACGCACAGCATCTGGGCCGACATCGTCGACCTCGGCAGCGGGGTCCGCAACAGCGCTTAGCCGTCTCCGGGTGGCCGCCCCAGGGGCGGGTCGGTGGCGTATCGGCTGGTAGCATCGGGCGCTCCATGCATGCGACCCGCTCCTGGCCGTCGATGTGACCAGCAGGCGCGTCGCACTCGTGGTCGATAGCGGTGCCGCGCTGAGAGCACGAATCGACGGGGGACTTGCGGTGGTCCCATATCACGTCGCGGTCGACGGCGTGACTCTCGACGACGGCGATGATGCTCAGCTGTACGCACGCCTGCGTCGTGGCGAGCGCGCCACGACCTCGACGCCAAGTCCGGGCGACTACCTCGCCGCGTTCGAGAGCCTCGCCGACGGCATGAAGTCGCTGGTCTGCCTGACGATTCCTTCGCGCTGGAGTGGTGCCCACGGCAGCGCACTGCTGGCGGCGGGTGTCTTTGCCGACCGGCACACCACGCCGACCGTCGAGGTCGTCGAGACCTCCACCGCTGCGGCCGGGTACGGCCTGGTCGCGCGTCTCGCTCTAGCGCTCTCTGACTGCGGGGCAGATCGCGACGCAGTGCTTGCGCGGGTGCGACACGCGTGCGCTGAGGTGCGCATGTTCGGAGCCCTGGCCACGCTCGAGTTCGTGGCCCGCAGCGGGCGCGTCCCGGCGCTGGTGGCGGGCGTGTCCGACGCTCTGCACGTC
>CATPBU010000194.1 GCA_955652455.1 Candidatus Dormiibacterota bacterium | reverse complement strand
GTTGGAGGCTGTGAAGCTTACGGCGTGATGCCGGCGGCCGAACAGACGCTGGCACCAACTGCGGTGCACAACGCCGAGGCGGAGACGAACTTGTCCTTGATGACAGTCGCCGCCATGTTGGTGGAGTCGACCCACACCGGAGTCAAGAGCGACGCCGGCTCAGTGGAGCCAGGGCCGCTGGCGGGCTTGGTGGTGCTGTTCACCAGCTCGGCTGGTGGGGTCATGCCGGCGCGCAGGATCGTCGCCAGTGCGACCGCGTCCTGGGCCTCGAGGTAGACGGCCTTGTACACCGAACCACACTGGAAGCCCTGCAAGACGTTCTCCATGCCCTGGAGGGTGGCGTCCTGGCCCGTGGTCGGGATCTTCTTGGCAGCGACACCGCCGTTCTTGAGGACGGTGATGACCGCGTTGGCCAGTCCGTCATTGGCCTCGATGGTGGCGTTGATGTTGGGATGGGCGGTGAACTGCTGCTGGAAGATGGTGCCGCCGAGGGAGTTGGTCCAGGCGGGCGTGATCTGGTCACCGACCAGGGTTGCACCGGCGCTGTTGGTCTTACCGGCTGGCTCGGGCGTGGTGGTGTCGCCCCAGACAACCGAGTTGTAGCCCTGGGCAAAGGAGACGGCGTTCGGGTCGACGTCCTCACCGCCATTGAGCGTGAAGACCTTCGGGCTGGTGATGTTCCAGGCCTGCAGGCAGCTGTTGAACCCGGTGCCGATCAGCTTGCCAACCTGGACGTTGTCGAAGCTGACGTAGTACGTGTTGGTGCCCTGGAACGTGGCACGGTCGTAGCTGATGGCAGCGACGCCGTGCGACTGGGCGAGCGCCTGGATGGCTGCACCGACGGTGCTGTTCAGCGGGTCGTAGATCAGGACGCTGGCGCCGAGCGTGATGTCCGCCTGGGCGTCAGCCAGCTGGGTGGCGTCGCTGCCCTGGGCGTTGTCGATCTTGAAGTTGGTGCTGCTGTACCCGGCCGCAGTGAACGCCTTGGTCAGGTAGGGAGCGTCGAAGTCGACGTAGCGTGTCGACGATGTCGTGTCGGGCAGGATGACCCCGACCAGTCCCTTCCCGGCCGCGGTCAGGCCGGTGAACTGGCTCATCACACTGAAGCTGCTGTCGAAAGACTTCACCGAAAGCCCGGATGGTATCGATGCACCGGACGACGAGGACGACGGCGATGAACCGCCACTGCTCCCGCACGCCACGGCCACACCGGCCATCCCGAGCACGGCGCCCCATCGTGCCACCCGTGTGACACAGTTCGAGCCCGTCTTCGTCGTCCGCATTGCTGGATACCTCCTCGTGTCTAGCCTGCTAATGGGTAAGGGCGATCTGACCTGGTCAGGGGGGAAGTCGAATGATCGTGGGCGCCATCACCGGCGTCATCCTCGCTCACCTGGAGTGCAAGCGCCAGCGCACCGAGGACCCCGGCGCGTTCGGAGAGAATCCCGGCGGTCACCTTGGGAGCCAATCCTGGGACTGAGACGGTGCGGCGGCCCATCGACTCGCGGATCGCCGCCAGGAGCACGTCGCCGGCCAGCGCCAGCTCGCCACCGACGATGACCATCTGCGGGCTGAGCAGGTTGCAGAGGTTGGCCAGGGCGACGCCGATGTGCCTGCCGGCGTCGGTGATGACGCGGCGGCAGCCGATGTCGCCCTCGTCGCTGAGCTTGAGCACGTCCTCGACGGTGATGTCGCTGCCGTAACTCCTACGCAGGAGTTCGAGCAGCGCGGGGGCGGCGGCGAAGACCTCGAGACAGCCGCGATTGCCGCAGCGACAGAGCGGACCGTCCTCCTCGATGGTGGTGTGGCCGATCTCACCGGCCGTGCCGGAGATTCCCCGGTAGAGCTTGCCGTTGAGCACCAGCCCCGAGCCGATGCCCGTCGACACCTTGATGTAGGCGAAGTCGCTGAGCCCGCGGCCAACGCCCCACAGCCCCTCGGCGAGGGCGCCGAGGTTGGCGTCGTTGTCGACGATGGTGCGCACCCCGAGCGCGCGCTCGAACGCCGATTTCACGTCGACTTCGGCCCAGCCGGGGAGGATCGCCGGCGATGTGGTGCGGCCGCTGTCGCTCTCCATCGGTCCTGGGAGTCCGACGGCGAGCACCTGAACGTCGCTGAGCTCGCGGCCGATGCCGGCGACCAACGCGCGGAGCATCGTCGCCGCCTCGGGCACGCTGAACGGCGCTTGGTGGCCGAAGGGGAGCGTGTGCTGGTCCTCGGCGCGGACGGCGTGGGTGAAGTCCGCCACGGCGGCGCGCACATGCCGGTTGCCGAAGTCGATCCCTGCCACCAGGCCGTCGGAGGGATTGAGCGCCACCTCAGACACGCGCCGGCCGCTGCGCAGAACCATGGTGGTGCGGACCACGCCCTGGCTGGTCAGGTCGCGGACGATGTTGGACACCGAGGCGTGGGACAGGCCGGTGGCGCGCGAGATCTCCGCCTGGGTGAGCGGGCCGTTGAGACGCAGCAGGGCGACCGCCGCGCGGCGGTTGGCGCGCCGAAGGTCCGTCAGCGATCCGCCCCGACCCGCTCCGCGCATGGGCGGACTTTGCCATTCGATTAAAGGCAGTGTCAAGCTTTGACAAAAGCGGCGGGTTCTGACCGTCCATAGCGTTCAGAGCTTGACGCTCAATCCGATTTCGCCGGCATGCGGTCTCACGTCCTTCCAGGGAGCCACCCGCTCATACGCCGCGGCGAACGCAAGCACGGTGGCGTCGTCAAAACGGCGGCCCATCACCTGCAGTCCAACGGGCAGGCCGTCGGTCCCGAAGCCCATCGGCAGCGAGATGGCCGGCTGCCCGGTGAGGTTGGCGGGGAGGACGAGGCTGCACCAGTCGTCGAAGAACGGGTCGACGGCAACACCCTCGATGGACGTCGGCGAGACGATGTCGACGTCGAACGCGGTCAGCTGCATGCACGGCGAGACGAGCACGTCGTATTCGGTGAAGAACTGTGACCAGGCGCGTGTGTAGGCGCCGCGCGCGTGCAGCGCATCGACGTACTCCCAGCCGGCCAGCTCGCGACCGGCGCGGACCAGGTCGGCGGTGCCAGGGCTCATCTGCGCCTCCCACTTCTCCAGCAGCGGCCCCTCCGACGCGTAGCCCTCGCAGCAGGCGAAGAGGTTCCACATCGCCATCGGGTTGTCGGTTGCCGGATGCGCCTCGGTGAGCTTGCAGCCGAGGTTCAGCAGCGTGTTCAGGGCAGCGGTGAACGCGCTGCGCACGTCGGGGTCGACCGGGGCGAATCCCATGTCGACCGAATAGGCGACCCGCAGCGAACTGACATCGCGCTCGTCGGTCGCCGCGGCCACGTAGTCCTGCGCGGGCACGGGGTAGGTCATGTCGTCGGCCACCGCCGGGCCGGTCATGACGGAGAGCGCGAGGGCAGCGTCGCGCACCGACCGGGTGATCGGGCCGTCGACCGACAGCGTCTTCCAGCCCTTGAAGCCCGGCTCCTTGGGCACCAGGCCGAAGGTCGGCTTGTGGCCGACGACACCGCAGAACGACGCGGGGATGCGCACCGAGCCGCCGCCGTCGGTGCCGAGCGCGATCGGCGCCATTCCCGCCGCGACCGACGCGCCCGCGCCGCCGCTCGAGCCGCCCGGCGTGCGTCCGAGGTTCCAGGGATTGCGGGTGAGCCCGAACACCAGGTTGTCGGTGGTGCCGCGGTAGCAGAACTCGGGGTTGTTGGTCTTGCCGACGATGATGGCGCCCGCGCTGCGCAACCTCGCCACGGCCTCGCAGTCGACGTCGGGCACGAAGTCGCGATAGGCGAGTGACCCATTGGTCGCGGGGACGCCGCGCATCCAGATGTGGTCCTTGATGGTGATTGGGACACCGAGCAACGGCGCCTGCTCGCCGCGTGTTACTGCGCCCTCCGCGTTACGCGCTTGGGCTCGCGCCTCGTCGGCGAGCACGACGGTGAACGCGTTGAGCGCGGGGTTGCCGCGCGCGATCGCCTCGAGGGAGGCGTCGACCAGCTCGACCGGTGATACGT
>CATPBU010000193.1 GCA_955652455.1 Candidatus Dormiibacterota bacterium | reverse complement strand
GTCCTGCTGGTGCCGCAGCTCGAGAAGATCGCCCCTCCCGGCACGGCCGGCCAGGGGTTCGGAGCGGCGGCGATCGTACTCGGTGTGATGGTGGTGCCGACCATCGCCACGCTGAGCGCTGACGCCATCCAGTCGGTCCCGCGGACCCTCCGCGAGGGGTCGACGTCGCTCGGCGCCACCGCGTGGCAGACACTGACACGCGTGGTCATCCCGGCCGCGCGGCCGGGCATCATCAGCAGCATCGTCCTCGGCTTCGCCCGCGCCATGGGTGAGGCGCTGGCGGTATCCCTGGTCATCGGCAACGTGGCTCGCATCCCCAGCCCCTCGAGCGGGCTCAACTTCCTTCTCTATCCAACCATGACGATGACCACCACAATCACCGACGGCATCAGCAACCTCGGGGCCAATCCCAAAGCGGAGGCGGCGCGGTACCTGCTCGCGCTCGTGCTCCTGCTGATCACCTTCGGCTGTGTCAGCGCAATCCGATTTGCCCAGCGCCGCAGCGAGAGGAACCGGTGAACAGGCGTGCGCGTCTGACCAACACGCTGGCCTTCGGTGCGGTCCGCACGCTGGCCCTCGCCTTCATCCTGCTGGTGGTGGTGGTGCTCGTGTTCACTGTCTTCCAGGGCAGGTCGGAGCTGGTCCGCGCCGCTTTCTACACCAGCCCGCCGAGCACCGACAGGGTGGGCAGCGGTGCCGGCCCGCAGATCTTCAACACGTTCTACCTGCTCTTTCTCACAGTGATCCTGACCGTCCCAAGCGGGCTGGCCGCGGGCATCTACTTCGCGGAGTACGCCGGTACCGGCCCGTTCGTCAACGCGGTGCGCCGCGCCACCGAGACGCTAGCGACGCTTCCGTCGATCGTGGTCGGCCTGTTCGGCTATGCCCTCTTCGTCCAGGCGACGCACAGCCATCCGTCGCGGCTGGCGGCAGCGCTTGCGCTGACGGTGATCGCGCTCCCGTACGCTGTGCGCATCAGCGAGGACGCCCTGAGATCGCTGCCGATGACGCTGCGTGAGTCGAGTCTGGCGCTGGGCGCCACACGCTGGCAGACCATCACGCGGGTGCTGCTTCCGGCTGCGCTGCCGCAGCTGGTCACCGGGGTGATCCTCATTGCCGGCCGGTGTTTCGGTGAGGCGGCGGCGGTGCTGTTCACCGGCACCGTCGGCACCCCGACCGACCACGCCAACTTCAGCCTGAGCCCATTCCTGCCCGGGGATACCCTCGCCGTCAACCTCTACGTGTTCCGCAGCCAAGTGGATCCCGCGCAGGTAACGGACGCGGCCACCTATGCTGACGGCGTGGCCGCGCTGCTGATTCTCCTGGTCCTGGTCTTCAACGTTGCCGCGCGCTACGCGGCCCGCCGGGCGGTGCGCCGCATCCAAGGGGCGATCTGATGTCCGCCGAGTTCCGCATCCACGTGGCTTCTGATGTTCTGCCAGCTCAGTCCAGCGAGGCTCTGCCGCAGCCGATGGTTGTGACCAGGGGGCTCGACGCCTGGTACGGCGAGTTCCAGGCACTCCGCAAGGTCGACTTCTCGGCGGCCAAGGGCAGGGTGACGGCAATCATCGGGCCGAGCGGCTGCGGCAAGACCACCCTGTTGCGTGCGCTCAACCGGATGAACGACCTCGTTCCCGGCTACCGCACCAGCGGCGAGATCATCCTCGACGGCTCTCCTGCGCCCAGCGACCCCGCCGGCGTGATCGGGCTGCGGCGCCACATGGGCATGCTCTTCCAGCGGCCCAACCCGTTCCCCATGTCCGTCTTCGACAACGTCGCCTACGGGCTGCGCCTGGAGCGCCGTTACAAGAAGGCGGAGCTCGAGGAGCCCGTTGAACGTGCGCTGACCCGCGCGGGCCTCTGGGAGGAGGTCAAGGATCGCCTCGGCAGGTCGGGCCTCGGCCTCTCCGGCGGCCAGCAGCAGCGCCTCTGCCTGGCGCGCAGCCTGGCGGTCGAGCCTGAGGTGATCCTCATGGACGAGCCCACGTCCGCGCTCGACCCCATCGCCACCCTCAAGGTGGAGGAGCTGATGCGTGAGTTCCGCGACGAGGTGACCATCATCATCGTCACCCACAACATGCAGCAGGCGGCCAGGGTCAGCGACGTGACGGCGTTCATGATGATGGGTGCCGGCCGAGCCGGCGAGCTCGTCGAGACCAATAGCACCATCGAGCTCTTCAACAGGCCGAAGGACCGCCGCACCGAGGATTACATCACGGGTCGGTTTGGTTGATGGAGCCCCTGGCGCATCCTCATCGCCCCTCCCTCGAGACTGAGCAGCGGAGGGTGCGCGACCTCGTCCTCGAGATGGGTGAGATGGTCGACGTGGCCATCCACCGTGCCACCCGCGCTCTCGTCGACCGCGATGTCGAGCTTGCCGGCACGGTGATCGCTGGTGACCACGTCGTCAACGCTCGGCAGGCGGAGGTGCACGAGCATTGCCTGTCGGTGATCCTCACCCAGGCCCCGGTGGCGCGCGACCTTCGCGAGATCCTCGGTTTCCTGCACATGTCCGACGAGCTCGAGCGCATGGCCGACCACTGCGTGAACATCGCGCGGATCGCGCGCAACCTGTCCGACCTTCCCCCGCTCGGCGCACCGGTGGACCTGCCCATCCTCTCGCGCACCGTCGCCGCACAGGTCCGCGACATGCTCAACGCTCTGGTCGCTCGCGACGTCGACCGCGCACGGGAGATCGCCGCCCGTGACGACCGTGTCGACCGCATCTACCACCGCATGGTCGACGACATCCTCCAGCTGATGGTCGGGGACAGCCGCAACGTCTACCCCGGCACTCAGCTGATCCTCGTGTCGATGAACCTCGAGCGGATCGCCGACCGGGTCACCAACCTCGCCGAGGATCTGGTCTTTCTTGAAACGGGCGCGGTCGAGGAGCTGGGCTGATGGGTGTTGCGCGTGGTCCCAAGCGCATCCTCGTCGTCGAGGACGAGGAGAACATCAGCCAGACCCTCAAGTACAACCTGACCCGAGAGGGATACGAGGTCAGCGAAGCGGCCACCGGTACCCAGGCACTGGAGCTCGCTCGACAGCGCAACCCCGACCTCATCCTGCTCGACCTGATGCTGCCCGAGATGAGCGGGCTCGAGGTGTGCCGGGTGCTCCGCGCTGAGATGAGCACACCGATCCTCATGCTCACCGCCAAGGCGAGCGAGCTCGACAAGGTGGTCGGGCTGCAGGTCGGCGCCGACGACTACGTCACCAAGCCCTTCTCCCTCAACGAATTGCTGGCGCGCGTGGCTGCCATGCTGCGCCGCGCGGAGCTCGCCGGCGGGCAGCAGCACCGCCCCGGGGAGATCGAGGACTTCGGTGGCTTCCGACTCGACCGCGCGGCGCGCACAGTTCGCATCGGTGCCACCGACGTGCACCTCTCACCAAAGGAGTTCGACCTTCTCTCGCTGTTGATGGCCAACGCCGGGCGGGTGCTCTCGCGGTCGACGATCATCCACCGCGTGTGGGGCAGCAAATTCTTTGGCGATCACAAGACCGTGGACGTGCACATCCGCTGGCTGCGCGAGAAGTTCGAACCCTTCGACACATTGCCATTCAGGATCACCACGGTGTTCGGCGTCGGCTACCGTCTCGACAGGCTCGATGCGGCGATTCCGTCCTCGACTCTGAACGAGAACCCAACCTCGGCTTAACCGAAGCCCGCTTACCCTGACCTCGTGGTCAGGCCCCCCGCCGACACCAGGCTCCATCCGGTGGCGGTGATTGGCCACGCCGGCCTCGCCATCCACCGTCCCGGGGGCACGCCCACCAGGCGTCACCTCGATGAAGCGCTGGCTCTTGGGCTGGACCGGATCGAGATCGACATCTGCAGCAGCGCCGACGGCCACCTGGTGGTGCGCCACGACAGCTGTCTTGCCGACGGCCTTTTCGTGGCCGACATCGACCTCGACAGTCTTCGCCGCGACGATCCGGAACTGCTCACACTCGACGACGTCTGCGAGCAGCTCGGCGGTCAGGTCCCGATGCTCCTCGACCTCAAGATGGCTCACGCCGCGCAGGCTCTCGGCCCTTGGTTGCGCGGCCGCCGTGATCTCGGTCAGTTCGCGTTGTGCACCGAGAACCTTCCGTGGCTGCTGCATCTGCGTTTCGCGGCTCCGCGGGTGGCAAGGTGGCCATCATTTCCCAACATCGGCGACCACAGAGCCCACCACGTGCAGCGTGTCCTCGCCGGCCTCTGGCGCAGCCATACCAGCCTCGGCGGTCTGCGTCGCGGTGTGGCCGATGTCCACCACGTGGCCCGACACCTGCGTGATCGGCCCCGGGAGAGCCTCGCGCGCTTGGCTGGGCTTCCCTGGCGAGGGCGGCTCCCCCTCGAGCTGGCTCAGCACTGCAGGGACCTCGGCGCCGAGGGCATCTGTGTCCAGAAGTGGCTGATCTCCGAACGTCTCGTCGATGAGGCGCACCGCGCCGGACTTCACGTCAACACC
>CATPBU010000192.1 GCA_955652455.1 Candidatus Dormiibacterota bacterium | reverse complement strand
GTCCTCGAGAGCGAGCTCTGATCCTCGGTGCATTGCGCGTTTGGTCGCGGCTAGTGCCAGCGGAGCCCGCGACGCAAGCAGCTCTGCCCAGCGCCGCGCGGCGGCGGGGAGGTCTTCGGGCTCGACCACACGCGACGCCAGGCCGAGCGTCAGGGCGCGCGCCGCGTCGACCGGGTCGCCGGTGAGCAGCAGCTCGATGGCGGCGCTTCGTCCGATCAGGCGAGGCAGGCGCTGGGTTCCTCCCCAGCCGGGGATGATCCCCAGCTTGATCTCCGGCTGCCCGAATCGTGCGGCCGTCGACGCGATGCGCACATCGCAGGCCAGCGTCAGCTCGCAGCCGCCGCCGAACGCGATCCCATTGACGGCGGCGACGACGGGCAACCGCGACCGCTCCATTGCGAGGGTCAAGCCCTGGCCCTGGGCGATGTTGTCGCCGCCCTGGCTGCCGAATTCTGAGATGTCGGCGCCTGCGGCGAAGAACTTCGGGCCCGCGCCGGTGAGCACCAGTCCGCGACAGCTGGGATCAGCTTCCGCATCGCTGAACGCCTGGGTGATGCCGAGGATCACCGCCCGGCTGATCGCGTTGGCCGGCGGGTGGTCGATGGTGACAATGGCGATGGCGCCGTCACGCTCGACCCTGACGGCGTCGTGAAGAACCGTGGACACGGCGTGCCTCCTCAACGGTGACTCTGCTGGCAGGCAACGGTAGCGCGACGAGCACGCAGGGCGGCCGCGCCGCTGCATCATCGACTCGGTGAGTGACCTGCCGCCCCTGCCAGAGCTTCCACCTCCCTTCGAGCCGGACTCGCTGGTGTCGCTGGACGATGCTGCCCTCGAAGACCTGCTCACCACTCTCGGGGCGGGCGAACGAGCTACGGTGGCAGCGATGGCGCCGCACCAGGCTCAGCTGCGCGAACTTCGCGCCCGCACCGGGCAGATCGCGACCGAGCAGCGGCGTCGTGAGCGCGCCACGCACATCGCCGCCCGAGCGGCTGTCCGCGAGCAGGCCAAGAGCGGCGCGATGCCCAGCGTCGTCGACGCGCTCGTCACCGCGATCATCCCGGACGACCGTGCGCTCGCCGAGGTCGCAGCGTTCCTCAAGAGCGGCGGTGAGGTGCGCTTCGGTTACGCGACCCGGCCCGGTCCGCTGCCGTTCACCGACGGGCGCAGGGTGACCAATGCGACCACCTGGGGCGACGCCCGTCGGCTGTACGGCGACGGCTGGGAACCGGGTTCCCCTGGCGTTCCTGGGGTGCGCATTCATCTCATCGGTACCCGCGTCGAGCGTGTGGTGGATGCCTCCGAGGTTGTCGTCCGGACTCATGACTGAGTGCTCGGCGTGACCTCGGCAGCGCCATCCGTGCGGCCGCTGACAATCCGCACAAGGGTTCGCGAGGGCGACGTCGGCGGCGTGGTCTCGCCGGCGTGGGGAGCGATCGGTGCGGTGCCGCACCGCGCTGCACGGGCGCGCCGGTACCTGGAGCAGCTTGGCCTCGAGGTGCGCTACATGCCGTTCTCGCAACGCAACCGGCATTGTCACCTGCATTGGAGTGGACGGACGAGCGCGTCGACTGGGAGACGGAGGATCGCACTGATCCCAGAGAGCGGGTCATGCGTCCCAACGACGGCTGGCACTGGCTGCGCGCAGGCCACGCCGAGGGCTGGTTGTTCGGCGGCTGCCTCGAGACCATCTGCTGGCACCTCAAGGGACAGCACGACTGGGTCGACCTCGTCGGCGCCGTGCTCTTCCTGGAGACATCGGAGGAAGCCCCCTCCCCTGCGCACGTCGACGCCAAGGGCGCTAGCCGCTCACGACGCTCACTGGGAACCGGCGCACAGGTCGATGTGCTTGACCGCCAGCACCTTGGTCACTGAAGCCATGAGCTGCGCGCGCGGCAGTCCTCCACTGGCGACCGCGGCCCCGATGGCCGCGACGGCAGCGCGCGCGGTCGCCGCAACGTCAACGTGGGCGTCGTCATACAAAACCATGTCGGCACCGGCGACGATGGCCGCGGCCATCGCGCTGGGCGCGGTGAGGCCCATCTTCGTGATCGCGCCCGCGGTCAGCGAATCGGTGAGGATGAGGCCCTTGAACCCGAGTTGACCACGAAGCGCGCCCACGACCTGCGGCGAGATGCCCGAGGGCAGAGTGCTGAGGCCGGGAACGGAGGCATTGCTCAACATGACGGCGGGCAGCCCCCGGCCGAACGCGGTCACAAACGGCACCAGACCGCGCTGCTGCATCACGCTCCACGACCACGTCTGTGCCGGGCCCAGGTCGGTGTTGTCGCCGGCCCCATGGAGCCCGGGGAAATGCTTACCGACCGACGCCACGCCTGCCGCTGACAGCCCGGCGGCGAACGCGCTGCTGTCCGAGGCCGCGATGTGCGGGTCGGCGCTGAACGAGCGCGTGCCATCGGGATTGTTGGCGGTGGGTCCGTAGCCGGCGTCCAGGTCCATCACCGGCGCAAGATCCATGGTGATGCCGATGGCCCGCATCCGCCGTCCCGCGGCGAGAGCGTATCCCTGGATCTGGGCAGGCGTCATGGTCTGGCCCAATTGCCGGGCCGAGGGCATGGGCCCAAGCAAGTTGGCGGCACGCTCGACATTGCCACCCTCGATGTCCGACATCACCATGGGCACGATCCCGCCGGGCGCTGTCGACCCCAGGCGGGTCAGCTCGGCCGCCAGATCCGCCGGCGCCGTCGCCCCGAACAACAGGACGCCGCCGGCACCCGAAGCGACCTCGCCGTCGACACTGCTCAGCGAGGTCAGCTGGGCCGGGACCACGATCAGCTGCCAGGCCAAGCGCTGGATGGGCCAGAGCTCCAGCCTCGCCTGGGCCGTGCAGGCGGGGACCACGACCGTCGACGCTGTCAGGGTGGGAGGTGGGGACGGCGATTCGGCCGGTGAGGTCGCGACCGGCGCCGACGCCGTGGACGAGGCTGTGGCTGCTGCTGAGGGCGAGAACGGCGATCGAGCCGGCGGGCTCGCATCCCCGCAGGCAACCACGAGCAGGCAAAGCACGGAGAGCGTCATTGAGACGACCCGCGCCCGCCTGGGTGCGCAGCGCGATACGGTCATGGCCGGTTAACGGCGCGTGCCGCAATGGGTGTTGTCACACCCAGTCAGAGACCTGGGGCCGCCGGATGTGTTGCTCGCAGGGGTTGGGGCCGCTAGACCTTCTCGACTCGCTCGAGTGGCAGGACGAACACGGTGGCGCCGCCCACCTCGACGTCCATGGTGGGAGTGATCACGGGACCGAGCGGCCCGCCGGGGAATGGCAGTGTCGAGTCGACCGTCTGGACGCGTCGCTGGGCGTGTTGGGCGAGGATGGCGCACAGCTCGTCGACCTGGAGGTCGTCGATGCCGATCAACAGGGTGCAGCTGCTGTTGTCGAGGAATCCTCCCTGGCTGGCGAGGCGCGTACACACAAACCCTGACGCGGTCAGTGCGTCGGCGCACGCCTCCACGTCCTGCACCTGGACGACAGCGAGAATCAGCTTCACGCCACGCTGGCCGGATGAGGAATGTCGGCAGCCTGCAGGCGCTTCTGGACGACGCCCATCACGTCCTGCGACACCGCCATCGCGGGCCGGCCCGAGTCGATGCGAACGATCCGGTCGGGGTGCTCGGCGGCGAGCCGGTCGAAGGTGGTCCGGACTCGGGCGTGGAACTCAGTGGAGGCGCCCTCGATACGGTCGAGCGGGAGCTGCTGCGCGTGCTGGCGATGCACGGCGATGCTGTAGTCCAGGTCGAGGTACAGGGTGAGGTCGGGCCAGAGGTCGTCGCAGCAGTCGCGGTGCAGACGGAGCAGGGCCTCCTGCTGCAGACCGCGGCCACCGCCCTGGTAGGCGAGCGTGGAATCGGCGTAACGGTCGGCGATCACCACCGTGCCATTCTCCAGAGCGGGCCGGATCACCTCGGCGAGCAGCTCCACCCGTCCCGCATTGAACAGGAGCGCCTCGGACCACGGATGCAGCGAGGCGTCGACCTGGTGTTGCAGCACCACGCCGCTGATCAGTTCGCCGAGGGGTGTGTCGTTGGGGCGTACGGTGATGACGTCATATCCGTCGGCGCGCAAGGCAGCGCCGAGCGCGGCCACCTGGGTGCTCTTCCCCGCCCCGTCGAGACCCTCGAACGAGATGAAGAAGCCACGACGTGTCGCCAAGCCTGTTACTCCTCGGCGCCGAGTATGACGAGGCGTCGGTTGGGTTCGTTGCCGGTGCTGCGCGCCGTCATGTCATGCCGTTCCACGAGTTGGTGCTGCAGCCGGCGCACGTACGAGTTCTGGGGAGCCAGCTCGACATCAGCGGTGGTCTGCCGAGCGCGCTCCACGCCCTCGAGCGCCTCCTCGAGCGCGGTCTCGGTGGCGTCCACCTCCTCCACGCCGTACACGCGCGCCAAAGCGCCCTTGATCTGAGCCACCGTGTTGCTGCGCAACACCTGGATCGGAATGCCCGTCGCCTCGGCAGAACGCACCGGAGAGTCCTTGCGCCGGTAGTAGTTCTTCAGGGTCATCACCATGTCAGCGTCATCGACGTTGTGCTGGATGCGTACCGGCACGCGCAGCTCACGCACCGATTGCTCCAGGTAGGTGCGCGACACGCCGTACGGGAACACCGACAACGGTTGCATGGGTCGCGAGCCAGCGTGGAATGCCGGTGCACCATCGTATGAGGGGTCGCGCGCGCTGCGTTCGCGCTTAGCCATGTACTCCTCGACGTCGAAACCTCGACGACGGCGCTCACGTGGACGCCGGCGGCCGCCCGGCGCTAACGGGGTCGGCTCAAATGCCGGAGGCGGCGGCAGGCTGGTGTCGATGCGGCTGACGATCTCGCCGTCGTCGCCGCGCAGGCGGAGCTGCGGCGGCTTCATGCGCCCGCGCAACGCCTCGTCAACGGTTTCGTCGAGGGGCATGTGCACGACGACGCGGTCGCGCTCCTGGATCTCGATGAGCACGTCGAAGGTGGGTGGCGCCTTGCGCTCGAGCACGCTCTTCTGAGTGCCGCGGCGGCGCGCCTCTTCGTCACCGAGCGTCACCGTCTGGATGCCGCCGAGCAAGTCGTTGAGCGTGGGGTTGACGAGCAGATTGTCGAGCCGCGACCCGTGCGCGGTGCCAACCAGTTGGACGCCGCGTTCAGCGATCGTTCGCGCCGCGATAGCCTCGCGCTCGGTGCCGATCTCGTCGATGACGATGACCTGGGGCATGTGGTTCTCGACAGCCTCGATCATCACCGCATGCTGCTCCGCCGGCGTGCGCACCTGCATGCGCCGCGATCGACCGATACCAGCGTGGGGGATATCGCCGTCGCCGCCGATCTCGTTGCTGGTGTCGACGATGACCACGCGCTTGTCACACTCGTCGCTGAGCACGCGCGCGCACTCACGCAGCATGGTCGTCTTGCCGATCCCAGGAGGTCCGAGCAGGAGGATCGATTGGCCGTTGATGACGATGTCCTTGATGATGTCAATGGTCCCGGTAACCGCCCGGCCCACGCGACAGGTCAGCCCGACGACGGTGCCGGCGCGGTTGCGAATGGCGCTGATGCGGTGCAGGGTTCGCTCGATGCCGGCGCGGTTGTCGTCACCGAAGTCACCGACCCGTTCAGTGACGTATTCGAGGTCGCGATGGGTCACCTGGACAGCGTCGAGGATCACCTCGCCGTCGGTGAAGCGCGCCTCGGGTTCACGGCCGAGGTCGAGGACGATCTCGAGCAGGTCGCCGCGATCCTGCGAAAGGCGTTGCGCGGCGCCGGCGACGCGGGGTGGGAGCGCTTCGAAGAGGAGATTGAGCTCCTCTTGCCACGACGAACCATAGGGCATCATCTCGGCGACTATCTCTCTCTCCTTTCTGGTGGACGTAACACTGTCAGCGACGGTGAGGAGAGGTGCGAGCCGGCGATGCCGGCGTGGGCGAGCACCTGCTTCTTCTGCTTGGTGAGCGCCTTGATGCGCACCTTGACGCCGAGGTCGCGCACCAGCAGCAGCTGGGTGCCGTACACCGCAAAGCCGCGGTGCTGCAGGGAGCGGATCAGCTCGGAGTCGTAGTGGCGCAAGACGCAGGACACAGGCTGGGGAGGAAGCTCGGCGAGGACAGCGTCGAGAAAGCCTTCGCGGACCGCGGGGTCATGGGCCTCGCACATCAGCGACAGGATGCTCGGACGCCCCGAACCGGCGGGTCGGATTGCCGCCCAGCCGACCACGCCCGGATGCTCGGCGACGATGTGCTTGACGTCGTCGCGACCGATGCGCCCGACACTGCCGTCGGCGAACGACGCCTGCCACGTCTTCAGCGACGG
>CATPBU010000191.1 GCA_955652455.1 Candidatus Dormiibacterota bacterium | reverse complement strand
TCCCCACCTACGAGTCGCAGATCCAATCGACGATCAGCTCGTGGCAGCGGCAGCTCAACCTCGGCGGCACCGGAGCCCCCAACGTCGGCAACACGCTGGCCGGCAGCCTCGACACCGCCAAGAACGTCCTGCTGACCATCGGCGGCTACATCGTCAGCGTGCTCGTCAACCTGGTGCTCGTGCTGGTGATCGGGTTCCTCTGGCTGGTCACCGCCGACCGCCTCAAGGCGTTCGTCGTCGACCTCCTGCCCACGCCGCACCAAGCGCTGGCCGCGGACGTCTTTCGCGAGATGGGACTGCGCATGGGTGGATTCCTGCGGGCGACGGCCATCAACATGGTGGTCGTCGGTGTCCTGACCGGGGTAGCCACCACGGTGATCGGCCTGCCCAGCCCAGTGCTGCTGGGGATCTTCGCCGGCCTCACCGCGGCAATCCCGCTGGTCGGGCCCTTCCTCGGCATCGTGCCGCCGCTGCTGCTCGGCCTGACTCTCGGCCCCGGCCACGCGGTGCTCGTCGTCGTCATCCTCCTGATCGTGCAACTCCTGGACGCCAACCTGGTCGTGCCCATGGTGATGAACCGCGTGGTCTCGCTGCCCGCCCTCGCCGTGGTGATGTCACTGCTCATCGGTGGTGCCCTGGAGGGACTGCTCGGGGCGCTGCTCGCTGTCCCGGTGGCGTCAGCGCTGCAGGTTGTGCTGCTGCGCGTGGTCGTCCCGTATATCCATCACACCCAGGGACGCAATGCGGAGGCGTTCGCGCGCGCCTACACCCCCCTGTCGCCCGTGCACGGGGCTGGCCCGAGCCAGGGCGGACGGCGACAGCAACCGCGCTGACGTCATGACCGCGGCAACTGCGTCCCCACGGCCGGCACGTCTGCAGTCGGCGGTGGTGCTGCGCGCGTTCGCGACGGTGTTCGTGGTGGTCATCCACACCACCCATTGGCCGCCCAGCGCGACGCTGTTCGACGACCTCGACACGCTCAGCCGCTTCGCGGTCCCGGCGTTCATGCTCCTCACCGGCGTGCTGCTCAGCTATCAGTACGGGGGCAGCCGGTTGCGCGCCGGCGACTTCCTCCGGCGCCGCTTCTCACGCAGCCTCATCCCCTGGCTGGCGTGGGCTCCGGTCTACGCGGTGTTCGGCTGGTTCTTCAGCACCGACCCCCTGCACAGCGTCACCGGGGTCGTCAACTTCCTGATCTACGGCGCTGGCCACCTCTGGTTCCTGCTGCTCATTCCTCAGATGTACCTGGTCTACCTGGTGTGGCCACGCCGCCACCTGTGGTGGTGGGCAGTCGCGGCGCTGGCGTTGCAGACGGCGTTGTGCGTCTACCGCCTCTACGGTCCGATGCCGATCGGGGTCGTCGACCAGTTCTTTCTCTGGCACGGCTTTCAGCTGCTTCCCTTCTGGGTCGGCTACTTCGCTTTCGGCGTGGCCGCGGGCCGCAGCCTGGTGGGCAGCGGTGAGCCGTCCAAGGTGCGCTGGCTGCCGGTGGTCGGCGCTACCGCGGTCGTGGCGGTGAGCAGCTGGCTGATGATCGCGGTGACCTACGGCGGCGCCCCCCACGGCGACTTCCAGATCGGCACTGGAGCTTTCCTGTTGCCCCAGGAGCCACTCTTCGTCCTGGCCATCACCGTGCTCGTTTGGCTGGTTGGCAGGCCGCTGCTGTCGCTCGGTGGACCCGTGGCCGCCGGGATCACGTTGCTGAGCGACAATTCACTGGGCATCTACATCCTCCACCCGATCCTGGTTTTCGCCATCGGGCGGCGGATCTCGGGGCTGCTCAACCCTGGGCTGCCGCTGTCGTTCTTCGGCTTCCTCGTTCTCACTCTCGGCGGGTTGCTGACGGCAACATTGGCATCGCTTCTGCTCCGAGCGACGCCCCTGGCTGTCAGCCTCGGGGTTTCACGGCGACCCCCGTCCCTGCCGGGGGCGCGAGCCTCTTCGCCACGCTCCGCGACTGGATGAGGCCGTCGAGCGTCAGCCTGCTGTGCTTCGAACCTGCCCGCACGGCCGGGTGACGCGTCGGCTACAGGCGCGCGGAGCGCCGTCGCGGCGGCGCATTCCTCGCCCACAGTCGTCGTGGTGAGTGCTGTCGCCGCGCCCCCGACATCGGCGGTCAGGCTCTCCAGCGCGCGGTCGAGCTGGTGGAGCTCCGTCCGCTTTGGCCTCGGATCGATGCTTGCGTTCCGAATGGCCGCCGAGGCGGTCGTGCTGCTCGGCCTCTACGGCTCCTCGGCCGTGCGCGTCATTATCGCCGACCCCGGCGCGATGGCCCGGCCCTGGGACAAGTGGGATGCCCAGTGGCAGCTGGCGATCGCCCAGTCCGGCTTCCGCACCTGGACGGCGATCCCCCAGGGCGCGCACGTCCTCAGCAGCGCCGCCTTCCAGCCCCTGCTGCCCGGGGTCATGCATGTCGCCGCGCTGGCCACCGGCACCAGCGTCCTGGTGGCCGGGCTCATCGTCGTGTCGCTGGCGCTCGCTCTCGCGGCCGTCGGGCTGCACCGGCTTGTCGAGGTCGACTTCGGCGCCCGCCCCGCCTGGATCTCGGTGGTCCTACTGCTGATCTTCCCAACCGCCGTGTTTCTCGGTGCCCCATATGCCGAGCCGGTGGTCCTCGCCGAGGTGGTGTGGGCGTTCTTGGCGATGCGTTCCGGGCGTCCACTGCTCGCAGGAGTGCTCGTCGGCCTCGCCACCATGACCAAGCTGTACTCGATCGTGTTCGCGGTTCCGCTCGCGGTCGAGGCCCTGGCGGTGACCGCGCCGGTGGCGCGGGCGCGGTTGCTGGCGCTCGCCAAGCTCGCGGTGGGACCTGCGCTCGGGGCTGCCGGACTGGCCCTGTTCTACTGGATGGTCTTCGGGGACGCGCTGCGCTTCCTGGGGGCGCAGCAGGACTGGGTCGGACGCCATGTCGCGGCACCCTGGGTGGCACTCGGCAACGCGTTCAACCCGGTGCCCACGCTGGGCATCAACGACGCAGCGCGCATCCTCGACCTCGCCTGCGTCGCCGTCCTGGTGGTGGCAACCGTGTATGCCTGGCGCCGGCTGCGGCGTTCCTACGCGGTGCTGCTCGCAGTCCAGCTGGCCGTCTTCACCTCGACGACCTCGCTGGTCGGCACCTCGCGCTGGACACTTGACGCATTCCCGCTGTTCATCGCCGGCGGGGTGCTGGCTGCCCGTTACACCTGGTTGAGGGTCTTCCTGGTTGCGGTGTCGCTTCCCGCGGCCGGCATCTTCGCCTGGACTTACACACACGGAGGCTGGGCGGG
>CATPBU010000190.1 GCA_955652455.1 Candidatus Dormiibacterota bacterium | reverse complement strand
GTCATAGAGCGGCGCGGACGAATCGATCGACACCTCCGGACCAAACGCCTGGCCCCGCATCTGCGGCCTGAGGGCCCCCTGCGCCCAGCCCAGCGCCGCCTCGCCCACCTGGGCGTCCAGCGCAGTCGACTGACCGGTGGCACGGGCCAGGTCCCAGGTATGGACGGCTAGCTCGGCGGTGAGCTGGTCGACAGGAAAGCGCTTGGGCAACTCGCCCATCCCGGGCATGTCGACGGTGCCGTCGAGGTCGGCGCGGCGCCAGGCGGTGATGAGCGCGGTCGCCGCACCCTGGAACTCTGCGGCCGCGTTGTCAGCATGAGGTGGCGTCGCCGTCCAGTCCGGGCTGCCGCCGGTGGCCCGGATCTCGCCGTTGCGCGCCGACTGGATGACGTGATCAACGAGTTGACTGACGTTCCATTCGTGACACGGCGTGTGCATTCCCCATTGGTCGCCGGCCACGCCGGCGATGACATCGCCTGCCTGCTCGACCGAGCGACAGAGCGTGGCGAGCGGGTCGGCCGTGGTGGTCACGGTTGGTCATCTTATCGACACCGCACCCCGCCGCTGCTCGGCCGTCGGTGTGCGTACGATTAGATGATCGTGAGCATCCCTGCGCGAGTCAGCCTGGCCACCCTCGGAGTGCGCGACGTGGCGGCCAGCACGGCGTTCTACCGCGCGCTGGGATGGCCGCTGTCGCCTGCGTCGGTGGAGGGTGACGTCAGCTTCTTCAACACCGCCGGAGGATTGCTCGGCCTGTTCGGGCGTGAGTCGCTCGCGGAGGACGCGAACTCGGCGGATGACGACGACATCCACGGATTCCGTGGCGTCACCTTGGCCATCAACCTGGAGAGCGAGGCCTTGGTCGACGCGGCGTTTGCCCAGGTGAGAGTGGCGGGCGGCAAGGTTCTCAAGGAGCCGATCAAGGTGTTCTGGGGTGGCTACTCCGGGTACTTCGCCGATCCTGACGGCCACGTGTGGGAGGTGGCCCACAACCCGGGGTGGCCGATTGGCGACGACGGGCGGCCGCAGCTGCCCAGCAGAGAGTGACGGCAGCCGACGATCTCGGCGCCGAATCGGCGACTGTGAGCACGCCGGCGCGCGACCGCACCCGCAGGTACCGCACCGCCCTCGAGTGGCATTGAAGCCGACCATCACGCCGCGCGGAGACTATGGAGACTATGGCGAGGCGACGGTGCGGCACCTGGTGGAGCGCGCCCACGATCGCTGCTTCATCTCCAACAGCGTGCGCACGGCGATCAACGTCGATGCAACTATCGCGAGTGCGTCCGCCTAGATCGCGCATGGTGGGCGTCGCCGCAACCGCGCTCGCGGTGGTGCTCGTGGCGCTCGGCGCCTGCGGTTCAGACGGTACGGGTGGGCAGCCGTCGTCGCGATCCCCGTCCATCGCGCTGCCGACAGCGTCGCCGTGTCCGGCCGGGGTCGCCCCCGCGACGCCGGCGCCGATCAGGGAGGCGCAGGCTCTGGCCGTTATTCACATCCTGGTCACTGCCGGCGTGGCAACGTCGCGCGGTGGACTGCAACTCGGCACCGTGTCCTGCGTCAGCGTCGGTATAGGACAGGTGGTGTCGCTGGTGATCGATGCGCGGATGCCGCCGGTTCCGGCCGAGCCCCAAGGGTCGCACCTGCTCTCGGCAATCACCGTGACCCCGGCCGTGAGGTCCGGGCCCGGCGTGCCGGCACGCTACACCGTGACGTTCGCCGCGGCGACGCCGGGCACGACCACGCTGGCATACCTGCCGGCGACCTGCAACTTGCCGCCCGGGGCCTGCTGAGGCGCTCCTGGCGCCTTGTCCGCTGCGCGTCCGCCCGTCCACCGGACACTCGCCTGCATGGCGGCACTGCACCGTTTGCTGACGCGAAGGTCGGGGCGAATGCTCGGCATCGGCCTCGTCGCCGCGTCGGCAGCCGCGATCGGCGTCGTGATGACGGCGCGTGGCAACGACCAACCGGTGGCGTCGGCGACGCCGGCTGTGGCAGCGCCCGGCCCAGCGGCGACACTGCTGGTGTTCGTCAGCGGCGCCGTGGCCCACCCCGGTTTGTACGAACTCGCGATTGGTGGCCGGATCGCCGATGCGATTGCCGACGCCGGCGGAATCCTGCCGACCGCCGATCCGGGCAAGCTGCCCGATATGGCCGGGGTGGTCCACGACGGCCACCAGGTCAACGTTCCCTTTGCCAAAGGCACTCGTGCAGCCACGTCGGTGAAGGTCGACGCTAACAGTGCGACGGCCGACGAGCTCGTGCAGATTCCCGGGATTACGCCGGACATGGCCAAGGCGATCGTCGACGTCCGAACCCAGTGGGGTCCGTTCGCCAACCTCTCCGACATGCGCAACGCGCTCGGTCTCGACACGACGACCGCGGCGCTGATCGGCAAGCATCTGGGCTTTCTCACCGCGGTTCAATGAGCGTCACCGCCCCATGGCGGGTCGCGCTGTGTGCCGCCGCATTTTCGGCCTGTGTTGCCGTCGCTCCCATGAGCATCGCGATGGCGGTGCTGGTGGCCGTGGTGGCGTGCGTGGTGATCGCCATCGTGTTCGTGGAGTTGCGGTCGGTGACGGCGATGGCCGCGATCGTTGCCTGCGGCCTCGGCGCCTGGCGTGGGGTGTCTGCAACAGCGGTGGACCACGGAGCCGGGAGTGTCGCCGGCCATCTCGGCGGCGGGTCGATCGTGCTGCGCGGCACGGTTGGCGACGCCGGTGTCCCGGGACGCGACGACACCATCGTCGTCGACGTCCATGACCTCGCCACTCAGTCGGGCAGCTGGAGGGTCGGCGGGGCGGTGGTCGTAGAACCGCGCGCGGCGGTGACCGTCCTGCCTGGCGACACCGTCGACGTTCAGACCACCAGCCTGCGCGCGCCACCGCGACGGCCGGGAGCCCTTTCGGCGGTGGCGCTCGAACGGGTGGGAGCCACGGCCATCGCCACGGCGGCACAGGTAACCATCCTGGCGCACGGCGGACCCACGCCGGCGCGGGCGGCACAGCAACTGCGGCAGGTCCTCACCATCACGGTGTCCCGCGCGTTGCCGGAGCCGGAGGCGACGCTGCTCCTCGGAATCGCGTTCGGCATCCATGGCCGGATCGCCGGCGCGGTCCGGGCGCCGCTCCAGGACGCGGGGGTCATCCACATCATCGCGGTGAGCGGGCTCAAGGTGGTCATGGTCGCCGGCCTGATCGAGGCGCTGGCCAGAGTGCGCGGCTGGTCGCGGCGGCGCCGAGCCCTGGCTACGCTCGCGACCATCGGCTCCTACGTGGTGCTCAGCGGCGCGGGGGCGGCCGCCCTGCGCAGCAGCCTGATGGTGGGCGCCGGACTCCTCCTCAGCCGGGACGGGCGCCGGCCCCACTCCTTCGCGCTCCTCGGTCTGTGTGCTGCGCTGCTCCTGGCAATCCACCCCGCAGTGGCCACAGACGTGGGCTTCCAGCTCTCCTTCCTCGGCACCTCCGGGATCCTTGTCATGGCGGCGCCGATCGCCGCCCACGTCCCCGGGCCCAGAGTGCTCGTTGAACCGTTCGCCGTGACCATCGCCGCCCAACTGGCCACCGCGCCGATCACCGCGGGGACCTTCGGTGTGCTGTCGTTGGTGGGCCCGTTCGCCAACGCTCTGGTGCTGCCGCTGATTCCGCTGATCATCGTGGTCGGCGGGGCTGGCGCCCTGCTCGGCACGGCACTGCCCCCGCTCGGCTGGGCGCCTCTGCACACGGCAGCCCTGGCGTGCACCGTCATCCTCGCCATCGCCAAGGGCGCGGCGGCGCTGCCCCTGGCAGCCATCCACCTCAAGCTGTGGCCGTCCGCCTGGACAATTGCCGAGCTCGCTGCGGTGGGCGCGGGCGGACTGGCGTGGTTCCTGCACGAGCGTTGGTTGCCGTTTCGGGCTGGTTCAGCGACCGTCGCGGTTGCCGCGGCGATCGCGGCTGGGATTGCGTCGACGTCAGTCGCCTCCGCAGCCACCAGCCCGTTCTTGAGGGTGACGGTGCTCGACGTCGGCAACGGAGTCGCAGTGCTGATCCGGCCACCGGGGGGTGGAGCGGTGCTCGTCGACGGCGGCTCGGATGGCGCTGCGCTGCTTGGCGCGCTCGGCCGCGCGCTGTCACCGCTGGACCGTCATCTCGACGCGGTGGTGCTCACTGCGACGGACCGCGCGACGTCGGCCGCGATCCCGAGCCTGATCGGCCACTACGACGTGGGCTGGTTGCTGGCCTCGCAGCCGCTGCCGGCGGCGCTGCAGACCGCCGCTACCCAACTCGCCGGAACCGGCACCAAGGTGATCGCGGCTGGCGCGTCGCCGTGGCGCATCGAGGGATTGAGCCTCCGTTGCGTGGCCTCCGGCCCCCTGGCGGCATCGCCCTGCGCTTTGCAGCTCACGGATGGACGGTCGACGGCCCTGGTCACCGGCAACCTTGCACAGGCCTCGCAGGACGAGCTCGCCGGCCTCGCCGGCTCTCGACTCCGCGCCGACCTGCTGGTCGCGCCGACCACCATTGCGCCATCCGCCGACCTCGTGGAGGCGGCGCGGCCGTCCCTCGTCGCTGTCCCGGCCAGGCGAACGCCGCCGGGGCTCGGTGGACTCGGGCTCGACGTCACCGTCACCGGCCGCGACAGCGATATCGACTACTCGGCGCTGACCTCGGGCGGGTTCGCCAACGACACCGGTTGACGCATCGGTGACGCGCCTGTTACGACGGTCACCCTGCGCCCATGGTCGCGCGCGCGCACCGTGACGAGAGGATTGCGAGCGATCTCGCAGGGTGCTCGAGGGCTGAGAATTCCAGCCAGTTTAGGAGAGCTGGTTGGTAGCCATCCGCAGGACGTTTCGGACGCGGTTTGCGGCCGGGATGCCGAATGACGACCCGCTCCAGACGGTGCAGTGGGTCTTTCTCACCTTCAGCATCCTCTGCGCGGCGCTTCTGATCGGGGTCCTCGGCGCGGTGGCGGTCGGGGGGCGGATCACGGCGCTGATGGTCGCAAGCCTGCTGCCGCTGCTCTGCCTCAAGTGGATTGACGATTACCGCGGCCGACACTATGGCTTCACGTGGGACCTGCTGGAGGCGGCAGCGATCTTCGCGATTGCCCTGACCACCGGAGACCCGGTGACAGTGTTCATGCTTCTGATCGTCCGTCTCGCCACTCGCGGGCTGACCGAGAGCACGGGCCACCAGGCCGCCCTGACGCTCACCTCCACGACGGTCTTCGTCGGCGCGGTCATCACCCTGCGCGTCGCCGCCGGATCCAGCGCACCGCCGCTCGGGACTGCGATCCTCGCATCGGGTTTCTGTGTGGCGTCGCCGATCACGCACATCCTCGGTCTCACGCTGGCGCGGCTGGGCCGGGCCACGGAGCGCGAGCGAGTCCTGCGCGGCGCCTTCGAGGCACTGAGCCCGGCGCTGCCTGATGAGGAGCTGCCCCGGGCTGCGGTGGACGTGGTGCGGTCGTTGATCCGGGATCCGAACGCACGTGTCGCGCTGGCCATCGGGGAGCCCGAAGATATGCGTGTTGCGGCGCTCGCCGGCATCGAGGTCACCCCCGGACTGATCGGTCGCAAGGTCAACCTCCTAGCGCTCTCGACGGTGCAACGTGAGCGCATACGTGACGTCGGCGGGTGGCAGGTCACTGGCGATGAACTCGCCGCACTGTGGCCCGCGGACCAGGGCGCCTGCCCACCGGCGCTGTTCCTCGCGCCGCTGACGGTCGACGGCAGCGCCCTCGGTCTCATGCTCATCACCGGAGCAGTGGTCCCAGAAGAGGACCGCGTCAGCGTGGCCACGCTTGTGGCGCACATCGCATTGCGGCTCGAGGCGTCGACGATGAGTCGCGAGCTGCATCGACGTCGCAGCGACCAGCGTCTCGAATCGCTGACCCGACATACGTCCGATGTCATCACGGTGATCGACCGCGACGGCCTGGTGCGCTATGCGAGCCCGGCGACCGTCGAGGTGCTCGGACGCTCGCCACATGAGTTGATCGGCCGGCGATTGGCGGAGCTTGTCCATGCCGACGACGTCGCTTTCGTCGAGCGGGCCATCGACGGCGCGCTGGCCGCGGCGGGGGCCATCGCTCCCATCGAATTCAGGGTGGCTCGGGTCGAGGGAGGGTGGCGGTATCTCGAAGCCGTCGGCACCAGCCTGCTCGACAACCCTGACGTGGACGGCGTCATCGTCACCATCCGCGACATCACCGAACGTCGCGCCATGGAGGCCGGGCTTCGCGACAGCGAGACCAACTTCCGTCGACTGTTCGACGTAAATCCCCTGCCGATGTGGTTGTACGACGCCTCGACGCACGCCTTCCTCGCGGTCAATGACGCCGCCATCAACCAGTACGGCTACTCCCGCACTGAGTTCCTCGCGATGTCGGTGGACGACCTCGCAGCCTCGACGCCGCAGACCGGACCCACACGGCGGCGAGACCGGCGACGTCATGACGCCCGCGTCGAGTCGCAGCATCGCCTCAAGGGCGGACGTGTCATCGATGTCGAGGTCGACGTGGGTCGCCTGGTCTTTCAATCGCGCGACGCCGTCCTCATGCTCGCCCGCGATGTCACAGCTGAGCGTGAGTTGCATCGACTCCTCGAGCACCAGACGCTGCACGACCCGTTGACCGGTCTGCCCAACCGCAGGCTCTTCGACGTGGAGATCAAGCGCGCGCTCGTCCGGGCAGAGGCTGGATCCAAACGCCAGCCGGCAATCATCGCGCTCGACCTGGACGGCTTCAAAACAGTCAACGACACTCTGGGCCACGCGTTCGGCGACCGCGTCCTCCAGGCGGTCGGCATGAGACTGGCGCACGCTCTGCGTCCCGGCGACACGGCTTCCCGCCTGGCGGGCGACGAATTCGCGGTGCTTCTCGAGGACACCGGTGGCGCCGACGACGCCATGATCGTCGCCAAGCGCCTCCTCACTGAACTCCAGCTTCCGCTGCGCGTCGACGACCACACGCTGACGGTGAGCGCCAGCGTCGGCGTGGCCCTGCCGCGGACGGGACACTCGGAAGTTGGCGAGCTCATCGGCGACGCCGACATCGCCATGTACGTTGCCAAGAGCCGCGGCACCGGGTTCTGCGTGCTCTTCGAGGCTGAGCAGCGCATAGCCCTCATCGAACGTCTCAACATGCAGGTGGAGTTGAGCTGCGCGCTGGAGAACGACCAGCTCAGCGTCCACTATCAGCCCCAGCTGGAGCTGTCGACGGGGCGGGTCGTCGCCGTCGAGGCACTGGTGCGGTGGAATCATCCGACGCGCGGGATGATCGCGCCGGACGTGTTCCTGCCCGTCGGCGAGCAGATGGGGTTGGTGCCCGCGATCGACGCATGGGTGCTGGCCACCGCGTGCCGGCAGATGCACCAATGGTTGGACGAAGGGCTGCCGCCGATGCGCATCGCCGTCAACCTGTCAAGCAGCGACCTTGAACGTGCCGACCTGGTCGACAACGTGCGACGCACCCTGCTCGAGTCGATGCTCGACCCGTGGCGCTTGGAGCTCGAGCTCACCGAGAGCGTGGCCGTCGGCCAACCTGAGGCGGCCGTGGCGCGACTCGCTGCGCTGCGGTCGATGGGCGTTCGCATCGCCATCGACGACTTCGGCACCGGGTATTCGATGTTCAGCAGGCTGCGCGACCTCCCGGTCGACCGGCTGAAGATCGATCGATCGTTCGTGATCGACCTGACCGCCGACGACGATGCGCGTGCGATCGTGGCGTCGACGATCGCGATGGGCCACGCGCTCGGACTCGACCTCGTCGCCGAGGGCATCGAGAACGAAACCACCCTCGGTGTCCTCCGCGAGATGGGTTGCGACACCGGCCAGGGCTATCACCTGTCGCGACCGTTGCCCGCGGACCAACTTTCGACCTGGCTCCACGCGCAACCAGCCGCCCTCTCGATGGGGCGGCTCGTCGCGGGCTAGGCTGGCGCCCCGGCGTGCCCGTTGTCTCGATCTTCGGTGAGCTCGACCTCGATGCTCTGTCCTTCATTGAGCACCACGGATTTCTCGACATGTGATCCGCCGGGGAGCGAGACGCGCAAGGACCAGCTGCCCGAGACCGGGTAAAAGAGGAACCGGCCGGATTCATCGGTGCGCACCTCGGCGGTGAAGTCACCGGATGGGCCGATCAGCTGCACGTACGCGCCCTCTACCGGACGCCCGGCGCTGTTGACGCGCCCATGCAGCCTCATGGTTCAGGTGGCCTTTTCGATCGGAGCTCCGACGAGTGAGCCGTACTCCGTCCACGAGCCGTCGTAGTTCCTGACGTTCTCGACACCGAGCAGCTCGTGCAGCACGACCCAGGTGTGCGAGGAGCGCTCGCCGATGCGGCAGTAGGCGATCACCGGGCCCTCGACTTTGATACCCGCATTGTCAAGATAGATGGCTCGCAGGTCGTCGGCTGATTTGAACGTGCCGTCCTCATTGGCGGCCCGCGACCACGGGACGTTGGTCGCACCAGGGATGTGGCCGCTGCGCTGTGCCTGCTCCTGGGGGAGGTGAGCAGGCGCGGCCAACTTGCCGCTGAACTCCTCGGGCGAGCGGACGTCGATCATCGGTGTCTTGTGAGTCTCGCTGAGGACGTCGTCGCGGAGCGCGCGGATCGAGTGATCGATTGGTTGGGCGTGGTACGTGCGCGGTGCCGCGCTCGGGATGTCGGTGGTGAGAGGGCGCTGCTCCAGCTCCCATTTCTTGCGGCCGCCGTCCATCAAACGGACTCTCTTGTGCCCGTAGAGGCGGAAGTACCACAGCCCATAGGCGGCGAACCAGTTGTTGTTGCCGCCGTAGAGGATCACCTCGGTGTTCTCGTCGATGCCCCGAGCGCCCAACAGCGCCTCGAATCCCTCCTGTTCGACAACGTCGCGCCCCCTCTGGCTCTGGAGCTCGTCGCGCCAATGCAGCGCAAAGGCGCCCGCGATGTGGCCGCGGTCGTAGGCGGTTGGGTCCTCGTCGATCTCGATGAGATGGAGGTCGTCGCTGCCCAGCCTCTCCGCAACCTCTGCGGTCGAGACCAGGACGTCGGGGTTTGCGTAGTCCACGGTGGTTTCTCCAGGCATTCGGGCGAACCTTGTCGATCGTACCCGGCCGGCGGTTGGGGTGGTCTCCGCCGGCCAGGGCAGTCCACGCGATCACAATATCGCGGTGACCGCCGAACCCCCGGGACTGCTGCTCGTCCATGGTGACGAGGCCTACCTGGTCGACCGCACGGTCGGGCAATGGCGTGCGTCTTCGACCAGCGATATCGAGGTGATCGACGCACCCGCGAAGCTGGAACCGCTCATCGCCAGCCTCGTCGACATGCCGTTGTTTGCCGCGGAACGGCACGTGCTGGTTCGCGACCTGCCGCAATTATCCGGGTCTCACAAGGGCAACGGCGGTGTCGACGACCTGGTACGTGCTCTGTCGATGCGCGCGCCGAGCACGCATCTCTGCCTGGCGGTGCGTGCGACCGTGGCGCCGGGCAACCCGATCCTCGCCACCATCCAGGCCCAGGGGGGTAGCGTCGTGCACCACCCAGCGCTGCGCCATGGTGAGCGCCGCCACTGGCTGGACACGGAGTTGCGCTCGCGCAACCTGCACCTTCCGCCCGGCGGCGCTGAACTGCTGCTGCGCTGCAGTGGCGGCGACCTTGGGGCCATCGACGGTGAGCTGGACAAGATGGCCGCGCACCACGATCCCCTCACCATCGAACAGCTGCAACAACTTGTTGCCGGCACGGAGCAACTCCAGCTGTATAGCGTGCTCGACCTGCTCGGCGGACCACAACCGGCGACCGGGGCCGCGCTGCTCGCGGACCTGATCGCCGAAGGCCGGTCCCCCCAATACCTGCTGTCGATCCTCGCCGGCCAGCTGCGCGACCTGCTGATGGCACACGCGGTGCTGCTCCGCGGCCAACAAGGCGCCAGCGCGCTGGCATCGGCAATGCGCCTCCCCGCGTGGCGCGCGGAACGTGTACTGCGCACCGCCCACGCCATCCCGGCGACGCTGGCGATGGCGTGGATGCGCGAGTTGCAACGTATCGACGCAGGGCTGAAGGCGGGCGAGGTGGACGACGTCGCCGCCCTGCAGCGTTGGGGCCTCGCGGCTGCGCAAGCGTTGCTGGACCGGCGCCAGCGGCGCAGCGCCTGAGTCGCGGCCCGGCGCCGTCCGGGGCGCTACGAGCCGGGCATGTCAGCGAGCGGCGGCTCCAGCCCGATAGGTGCACCGTCCGGGAAGTCGCGCACGCGCCAGAGCGGCGTGAGGACGATCGTGAAGCTGGCGAGCGCGCCGAGCAGGGCCATCAACCACAACGTGGTGACGGCGCCGATGCTCGCTGCCAGCAGGCCGCCGAGGAGGTTGCCGAGTGGCCACGCGCCCCAGAAGAATGAGCGGAACACTGAGCTCATCCGGCCCTGCAGTCGCGCGGGTGAAAGCGACTGCCGGAGTGTCACCTGGGCGATGTTGCCGGCGGTGCCCACCGCGCCGGAGACGAGGAACAGTGGGAAGAGGAGCGCGGCCGGAGGCACGAACACGGCCAACGGGATGGCGGCGAAGAGGCCGATGGAGACGGCATCGGTGAATGCCATCGTCCGGCCCACGCCGAGCGCGGCAATGACCCGGGACGCGACCACGGAGCCGAGCAGCGCGCCGGCGCCGCTGGACGCGAGCACCGCACCGAGCAGTCCGGGGCTGAGATGCAGGCGACCGTACGCGAACACGAACAACGGCGCCTCGTACGCGTGCGCGAACACGCCGGCGAGGGTGAGACAGAGCAGCTGGGCGCGCAGAACCGGGTTACCGAAGACGTGCGTGAGCCCCTCGGCCACCTCACGCAGCATCTGGCGCCGGCGGGTGGCCGCCAAGCGCGGTTCGCGATGGCGGATGGCCAGCAGCGACACCGTCGACACCAGGAAGGAGGCGGCGTCGGCGAGCACCGCGCGAGCGGCGCCGACGGCCTGCACGAGCAGCCCACCGAGGCCGGGCCCGGCCAGCGCGCCTGCCGACCAGGTCACTTCGAGCCGGCTGTTGGCCTCGAGCAGCTGGGTCACTCGGACGAGCATTGGCACGTAGGCGAGGTAGGCGAGGTCGAAGAACACGCTGAAGACGCCCAGTGCTACGGCCGCGACGAACAGATGCCAGAGTTGCAGCGAACCGGCTGTGGCCAGCACCGGGATAGCGACGAGGATCGCGGCGCGTGCCAAGTTGCACATGAGCATTAGGCTCCGCTTGCGGACGCGGTCGACGATCGCGCCGGCGCCCAGCGCGAACAGAGGAAACGGGATGCGCTCGCAGGCGACGAGCAGCCCGACAGCAGCCGGCCCGGCATGGAAGATGAAGATGGCCAGCGTCGGCAGGGCCAGCACAGTCACCTGGCTGCCGATCTCGCTGACGATCTGCCCACTCCACAGCAGGCCGAAGTCGCGCTGACGCCAGACCGAACCGCTCACGGCGGGCTAGGCTCGCACAGCGCCACCACCGCTCGTCCTGTTTCCATTGCTCCCACATGGACTGGGCACTGATCTCGTCACTGGCCACCGCAGGGGGCACCCTGGTGCTTGGCATCGCGACCTTCGCCTCGGTGCGCTCGGCCAACCGGGCGGCGCGGGCGGCCGAGGGTTCACTGCTTGCGGGGTTGCGTCCGCTGCTGGTGTCGTCGCGGCTGCAGGATCCGCCCGAGAAGATCTCGTTCGTTGACCAGCATTGGGTGCGGGTGGATGGCGGCCACGGCGTCGCCGAGGTCACCCCCGACGCAATCTACCTGGCGATCTCGTTGCGCAACGTCGGCAGTGGGATCGGTGTGCTTCACGGCTGGATGTTCCTTCCCGAGCGGCCAACGGGCGACACCAAGGCCCCGAACCCGGCGGATTTCCGGCGCCTGACCCGCGACATCTATGTGCCCGCTGGCGACACCGGCTTCTGGCAGGGGGCATTTCGCGATCCCGGCTCGGAGGAGTTCATCCGTGCCAGCCAGGTGATCGGCAGCCGCCAGCCGTTCGGCGTCGACGTCCTCTACGGGGACTTCGAGGGTGGCCAGCGGTCGATGAGCCGGTTCTCATTCATGCCAGTGCGCGAGCAGGAGTGGCTGGTGACGGTCGGGCGACATTGGAACGTGGACCGGCCATCGCCCCGGTGAGATCGGGCTAGCCCTTCTCGCCTTTGGCTGGAGCCGGTTTGGCGGTGGCCACCTTGGCCGCCGGCTTGGTGGCTGGCTTCGACGCGGGCTTGGCGGCGGGCTTGCGGACGGCCGTGGAGTGACGGCCGCGGCCCTTGGCGCCGCCGGCCGCCGCCGCGCGTACCTCGGTGGAGTGTTCGCCCCCTTCGGTGGCGGCCCGGATCAGACGTGCCGCCATCAGGGTGAGGCGGGACTTGCGCCGGTTGACGTTGTTGCGGTGGAGGATGCCCTTCTCGCCGGCGCGATCAAGCGCTCGGACCGCGGCCTTGAGCTGCTCCTCGACGTCGACAGTCTGGCCGGGCTCGAGGGTGAGCAGCGACTGGCGGGCCTTACCGACGTACGTCCGCACCGATGAGCGCACGCCGCGGTTGCGGATGTGCTTGCGCTCGTTGGCGCGGATGCGCTTGCGGGCGGACCGGGAATTGGCCACGAGTCTTCCTGTCGAATGAGATGGATGCGGCACCCACGGGTGCAGTGCGCCGACGCCCGGCGCGGCCCGCGGAGTATATCAGCCACCCAATGCTGCTCATCCCTGCGTACGCCAAGGTGAACCTGTGCCTCGCCGTGCGCGGTCGAAGGCCAGATGGTTTCCACGAGATCGATTCGGTGGCGGTGGCGGTCGACTGGCACGACCTGGTCGGCATCGAGGTGCGCGCTGCGGCGTCGACGGTGGTGCGACTGCGGGTCACCGACGGTGGCGGGGGTAACGCCCCTCCCGGTGAGGACAACCTCGCCGCTCGCGCCGCCGCCGCGGTGGCTCAACTGCTGGGCCCCATGGCGATCGACCTCTGGCTGGACAAGCGGATTCCCAGCCTGGCCGGACTCGGCGGTGGCTCAGCCGACGCCGCGGCTGTGCTGCGCGGCAGTGCTCGCTCGTCGGATCTTGACAACCAGGCGCGGCTGGCGATGGCGGCCTCGCTGGGGTCGGACGTTCCGGTGGCGCTGGACTGCGGTGCGCAGCGCATGTGCGGCCGCGGCGATGTGCTCACCGCCGTGGTGGCGCCGCCTCTCTTCCTGGCCGTCGCCATCGCTGGGGCGAGCGACACCACGGCGACGTACGCGGCAACTGAGGAGATCGACTTCGAGGGCGGTGAGCGGGTGGATCGCGTGGTCAGCTCGCTGGCGGTGGGCCGGCTCCCCGACGACGGCGACCTCGGCAGCGGGCTTGAGCCAGCCGCGCGCCGCACCAGCCGCGAGCTGGACGAGAGGCTCGTGGCACTGCGTGCCGCCATCCCGCAGGTGCACTGGCATCTCACGGGAAGTGGTGGTGGGGCGTTCGCGCTGGCCTCGGACCTCGCGCGCGCCGACGAACTGGCGGCGCAGGCACGAGACGCCGGGTTCGTGGCGCGCGCCTGCCGCACGGTTGCCGCGGCGCGATGACCATCGCGCCTGTGCTGACCATCGCGGACGTCAGATCCGCCGCCGAGCAGATCCGCGGCGTGGCCCACCGCACCCCGGTGATGACCTCTCGCACCGTGGACGAGCTGGCGAGGGCCGAGGTCTTCCTCAAATGCGAGAACCTCCAGCGGGCCGGCGCCTTCAAGTTCCGGGGTGCGTACAACGCGATCTCGCGACTGTCGCCCGCGCAGCTCGGCCGCGGCGTTGCCACCTACTCCTCGGGCAACCACGCCCAGGCGGTGGCCCTCGCCTGCCGTCTGCTGGGCAGCACCGCCCTGGTGGTCATGCCCGAGGACACGCCGGACGGCAAACGGGCCGCGACGCAAGCCTATGGGGCCGAAGTGGTGACCTACGACCGGTATTCGCAGGACCGCGTCGCGCTGGGCAACCGAATCGCAGCCGAACGCGGCCTCACCATCGTGCCACCCTACGAGGACGCGGACGTCATCGCCGGCCAGGGCACCGTCGCCCTCGAGTTGCTCGAGGCGAGCGGGCCGCTCGACGCCGTCATCGTCCCGGTCGGTGGCGGAGGCCTGCTGGCCGGATGCTCGACCGCAGCCAAGGCAATTCAGCCCGCAATCCGCGTCATCGGCGTCGAACCGGAGGACGCGGACGACACCAAGCGCTCGCTCCTTGCGGGCCACCGCGTCTCGATCCCGGTGTCACGGACCATCGCCGATGGTCAGGCCGCTGACATCCCCGGCGAAATGACGTTTGCCATCAACCAGCGTCTGGTGGACGATATCGTCCTGGTCAGTGACGACGAGATCCGCTCCGCGATGGTGCTGGTCTTCGAGCGCCTCAAGCTGGTGGTCGAACCGAGCGGCGCGAGCGCCCTGGCCGCGCTGCTGTCGGGTCGGATCACGCCGGCACCGTCGCGTGTTGGTGTGGTCGTCTCCGGCGGCAACATCAGCGCGCTGCGCTTTGCCGAGCTTGTCGGGTAGAGGCTCAGCGACTGATGTCGTCGGGGACAGCGGGCTCGATCAGCGAGCGTCGAGACCTTTGACCAGCGTCTTCGTCGCCACGGCTCGGTAGCTCTCGGTGACCCAGTCGCGCAGCAGGCCACGTCGGGAGCGCTGGGATCGGCAAGGCGGAGTGTGATCCAGCCGTGTTTGCCGAGCCCGTACGCCATCGGCTTCGCGCACGGAAGCGTCAGGGCGAACCCGCCCGACACCGGCAGCTTGACGCCGAGGCTGCCGTCGTCGTCGGAAGCAAGAAACGCGAAGATCTTCTTGCCGACCTTGGCCACCCGGTCGCCCTCCCAGGGGAAGTCCTGACACGCCTGCGGGAGCGATAGGGCGTGGTCGGCGACCGCGTCGGCGGCGGCGTGGCCGGTCATCGTCGTCAGCGACCCTCCGCAGCGAGCGCCGAGGCGAAGCCGATCAGCGCTGTTCCGGTGGCGGCGTCAAGCGTCCGGCGGACGCGACGGCGCTGGATGACAGGCCGAAGCCGCTGCAGGAATGTCACCAGCGCGAACAGCCACACCACGCCGAGGACGGCGTGCGTGTACGCCAGGGCGAGTGCGTCGATGGTCGGGGTGCCGGCGTGGCTGAGGAACTGCGGAAGCACGGAGAGAAAGAAGGCGAGCACCTTTGGATTGGTGATGTTGCTGAGGAATCCCTGCCGGAATGCGGCCCATCGCCTGGTCGTCGGCGCGGTGGGCGAAGCCGCGATCTCCCTCCAGGCTTCGCCGCGCCGCGCAGCCAGCAACGCCTGGAGGCCGAGATAGAGGAGATAGGCAACTCCGGCCGCGCGAATGCCGAGGAACAGCGATTGCGACCGCGCGATCACCACGCCGACCCCGAACGCGGCCAGGGTGCCTTGCACCACGCAACTGGTGGAGATCCCGAGACTGGTGAAGAAGCCGCCGGTGCGCCCGGCGCGCAGCGAGTTCTTCAGCACCACCGCAAAGTCGGGCCCGGGTGCGATGACCACGATCGCGGCGAAGGCCACGAAGGTCCCGTATGTCGCCCAGGTCATTGCGGCGATTGTACGAATGCCGCGGACGGCGTTCTCAGCAGCGCCGACTCCCTTGCCGGTGAGCGTGCGATGACAGTCGCCCTACAATCCCGGATCGTGGCCGCGCAGACGCGTACCGACCCCGCGCCTGCCGCAGCGACCGCCGCCGCACCCCCCACGCCTGAGCAGTGCTCGCACCCCGCGCCCGTCACCGGCGTGATGGCCCACGAGTTCTCCCACTACGCCGGCGCCATCGGACCGGAGGGCACGCGGCGCACCTCCACCTACTACGGCCCGGTCATCGGCGGGCTGCCCATCCGGGCATGGCACTGCGAGGTGTGCGGTCTGCTGCGTCTGTCGTATGTGGACGGTCGTACCGAGGAGCGCCGCCTCTACCCCGGGCCGCAGCCTGGACTGCTCGTGGAGGCCACGCCGTTCGACCCCCAGCAGGAGCACTACGGGCTGCAGGCCCGCGTGTCCGGGGTGACCGTCCCTGCGAGGATGTACAGCGAGCTGGTCGCCCCCTACCAGCCGGCCCCGTTCGTGCCCCCGTGGCAGGGATATGAGCTCCCCAGGTGGGGCGCGCTCACTTGGTTCACCGTCCTCGGTCTCTGCTTCATCATCGTCGGCTTGCTCGCCACCGGCATCCTCGCTGTGTACGACTACACGACGCCGGCCGCGATCGGACCGGTGATCACCATCACTGGGTACACCTTCCTGGCGATCCTGATCGCCCAGGTACTCGGCGCCGCGCAGCGGCACTGGTTCCCGTTCCCACCGATCGCCCCGTCGATTGCCCAGACGCAGCGCGGCGAGTCGCACATCGACGCCCCGACGATCGCGGTGGTCGCGCTGCTTTCGCTCACCATGCTCGGGCTCTTCATTGCCGCGGTTCTGGCCGTCTACACATATTCGACGTCGCCGGCGGAGGGCCCGGTGGTCATCGTCACCGTGGTCTTCGCGGTGCTCGCCGTGGTCATCGGGCTCGGCTCCGCGATCTCACGGCGCTTGCGCCGACCCTGATCCACCGCCCATGGCACTGAGCCCGCCACCTGACCAGGACATCGTCGTGGTCGGGGCCACGGGCGACCTGAGCGCGCGCAAGTTACTGCCCGCGCTGTACAACCTCTGCGCGGAGGGATTGCTCCCCCGCAGGGGCGACATCATCGGCGCCGCGCCAGTGGCCATGGACCTCGATGGATTCCGCGACTTCGCGCGCGATGCGGTGACGAAGTTCTCGCGCACCAAGCCGACGCAGCGGTTGCTGACACAGTTCCTCGTGCGCCTGCGTTTCGTGTGCCTGGACCCCAAGTCCAACCTCGCCGATCTGCGGGCTGCGCTCCGCAGGGAGCAGCGCCTTGTGTACCTCGCCGTGCCACCGAACGCGTTCGCGGCGCTGATCACCGCGTTGGGCAAGGCGGGCCTCGCGGGGGGCACCTCACTGATCATCGAGAAGCCGTTCGGTCACGACCTGAAAAGCGCGCGCCAGCTCAACAGAATCATCCATTCCGTGCTCCCTGAGCAGCGCGTCTTCCGAATCGACCACTACCTTGGCAAGGAGACGGTGCAGAACCTCCTGGTATTCCGTTTCGGCAACTCGATCTTCGAGCGGATCTGGAACCGAGACGCCATCGCTCGAATCGAGATCACCGTTGCGGAGGCGCTCGGCGTCGAGCACCGCGGCGTCTTCTACGAACAGACCGGTGCGATCCGCGACATCGTCCAGAATCACGTATTCCAGGTGCTCGCGGTGACCGCAATGGAGCCGCCTGTATCCTTCGATGCCGAGGCCATCCGCAACGAGAAGGTCAAGGTGTTGCAGGCGCTGCAGCCAGTCGACCCGGTCGCCGTGGTGCGCGGTCAGTACACAGGTGGCACGGTGGACGGCAAGCGAGTGCCCGGCTACCGCCACGAACCCGGCGTCTCTCCGCACTCGCGGACGGAGACGTTCGCGGCGATGCGATTGTGCATCGACAGCTGGCGATGGTCGGGCGTGCCATTCTTCGTGCGCACGGGAAAGCGCATGGCAACGCGTGACACGCGCGTCGTCATCGACTTCCGCGAGGTGCCCCTGCACCTGTTCATGGGGGCGGGGGTGCACGACATCGACTCCAACCGGCTCATCGTGCACATCCAACCCGACGAGGGCATCTCGGTGACGTTCGCCGCCAAGGTGCCGGGCCCCGACGTGCGTGTGCAACCGGTGAGCATGGAGTTCACCTACGGGGCTTCCTTCAAGAAGTCTCCGCCGGAGGCGTACGAGCGGCTGCTCCACGACGCACTCGAGGGCGACCACACCCTCTTCATCCGCGAGGATGAGGTGGAGCGCGGCTGGACGGTGGTGCAGCCGGTGCTCGACGACCCGCCGCCGATCGTGCCGTACCGTGCCGGTACCTGGGGACCGAAGGCGGCCGACCTGCTGGTGGAGCCCGTTTCCTGGCACAACCCCGACAAGGACGGGCCGTGAGCACCCTGGTCGGCGTCGACCTCGGTGGCACCAACATCCGCGCGGCAGTGGCGACAGGGGCGCGGACCCACGCTCTGCCTACCCATGCGGCAACTCCCGGGCCTGAGGGCCCCGACGCCGTCATCGAGGCGATCGCGCAGTGCGTCGAGGTGGCCACCGGGGGGCAGCGGGTCGACGGCCTCGCCATCGGCATCCCCGGGCCGCTCGACCCGCGGCGCGGCATCGTCTACGCAGCGCCACAACTGATGGGCTGGGACAACTTCGACGCCGAGTCGGCCCTGCGCGCACGTCTGCACTGTGACGTCGCCATCCACAACGACGCCAACCTTGCTGGCTACGCGGAGTGGGTCGCCGGGGCGGGCCGGGGCACCACTGACTTCGTCTTCATCACGGCGAGCACCGGGGTCGGTGGGGCGCTCATCCTCAATGGTGAGCTGTACGCGGGAACGTCGGGCACGGCGGGGGAGATCGGCCACACGCCGCTCTGCCCCGGATACCCGGCGTGCGGCGAGGGGCATGAGGGTTGCCTCGAGGGCACCGCCAGTGGCAGAGCCATCGCCCAGGCGGCCCAGCGCGCAGTCGCCGCGGGAGAGACGACGTCACTGGCGCGGTTGCCGCTGCACCAGATCGACGCCAGGACGGTGCAGGACGCGGCCCACGCCGGCGACGAAGTGGCGTTGCGCGTTTTCACCTTTGCGGCGCGCAACCTTGGTCGCGCGGTGGGCGGGCTCATCAACCTTCTCTCACCCGAGGCCATCGCCATCGGCGGCGGACTCATCAATGCCGGCGACCTTCTGTTCACGCCGCTGCGCGCCGCGGTGGGGGAGATTGCATTCGCCGCCCCTGCTGAGCACTGCCGCATCGTCAAGGCGGAACTCGGCACCGATGCCGGTCTGGTTGGCGCTGTCGCGTGGGCAGTGAAGAGCTTCGGGCCCCCCGACTAGGCGCTGGTCTCGCCGGCGCGGACAGAAATGGTCAAGCGGTTGGCGGGGAGCGCCAGCGGGCATCGCCAGCGCGGGTCATGGGCGCACGACGGGGCGTACGCGAAGTTGAAGTCGAGGACGACGCGGTCGCCCTCGGTGCCGAGGTCGGCACCCTTGGCGGTGTCGAGCACGTAGCGCCCGCCACCGTATGTCTCCAAACCGGAACTGGCGTCGGCAAACGGCACGAACAGTCCGCCCGCGTAGCCATCGAGCCAGTACGCGCCGAGATCGCAGGCGACGCCCTGCAGCGTGAAATGCAGTGTGCCGAGGTGAGTGTGGCCCGGCACCTCGCCGTCACCATCCTGGTGGTGCGGTGGCGAAGGGACCAGGGTTGCGGCGACGCGCATCGACGGGTCGTGCTCGAAGCAGGCGAAAAGGTGGCCGGCGCGGCGAGACTCCGGCACCGGCGACTGCGGATGCTCGCGGTAGAGGCGCTGCTTGCCCACACGCCAGGCGTTCCACCCATCGACGCTCGCGCCCATGCTGCGGACGCGCGCGTAGAGCTCGCCCACCCGGCGGCGCCAGTCGGTGAGCTGCAACGCCGCCTGCGCGTCCACCGCGGTCGGCCTACGCGCCCAGCAGCTTGGGGAAAAGCCCGTCGAGGTCGCGCGAGAAAGTGGGGAACGCGTGGAGGGTGTCGACCAGGACCGGCAGCGGTACCTCGGCTCTGATCGCGAGCGTCAGCTCGGCGATCATCTCGCCGGCGCGCGGCCCGACCACCAGGGCGCCCACCAAGACCCGTCGCTCCATGTCGGCGACCAGCTTGATGACACCGCCAGGCGGCCCGTTGATGTAGCCGCGGGTGCCGTTGCCGGAGTCCGCGCAGACGGTGTTCGCGTTGGCGAGCTGCTCGCGGGCCCGCGCCTCGCTGAGCCCGACCGACGCGATCTCGGGGTCGGTGAAAGTCACGCGCGGGATGGCGCGGTGGTCGGCCACCGCGTTGTCGCCGCGCAGTTGCGCCCCGATGACGCGGCCGTGGTACCAGCTGAGGTGGGTGAACGCCCCGATGCCCGTGATGTCGCCACCGGCCCAGATGCCGGGCGCAGCCAGGAGTGTGGCGTCGTCGACCTTGATCCAGCCACGCTCGGTGGTGCTGATGCCGGCTGCCGCGAGGTCGAAGCCGAACAGCTTGGGCCGTCGGCCGATCGCGATGAGGAGCCTCTCGGCGGTGAAGGAGTCGCCCGACTCAACCCGCAGCGTCACCTCTTCACCGTTGGTCTCCGCTGCCACCGCTTTGGTCGCGGTGCTGACTGCGATGCCGTGGGACTCGAATGCCTTGGCGAGCTCGATGCTGGCCTCCGGCTCCTCCCCGGGGATGACCCGGTCGAGCGCCTCGATGACTCGCACCCTGCTGCCGAATTGCGCGAAGGCCTGGGCCAGCTCTGCGCCGATCGGCCCGCTACCGAGGACGAGCAAAGAGCTGGGCAGCGCGCGAGTCAGCGTGGCCTCTCGGTTGGTCCAGTAGGGCACGGTATCCAGGCCGGGGATCGGCGGGATCGCCGGCGAGGTGCCGGTGCCGATGACGATGCCCCGCCGCGCGGTGAGCTCGCGATCGCCGACGGTCACCGTCCTCGGTCCGACCAGGTGTCCCTCGCCGCGGATGACGGTGGCGCCCTGTTTGCGCAGCGATTCGGTCGCCTTCGTGTCGTCGACGTACCGCGCCATGAAGTTGGCGCGCTCGGCGATCTTGTCGAAGTCCACCTCCACGTCGACGCGCGACGCGGCCAGCGTACGAGCGCGTCCCGCCTCGGCGAGGACCGTCGCCGAACGAAGTAGGGTCTTGCTGGGGATGCAGCCCCAGTACGGGCATTCACCGCCGACCTTCTCGCGCTCGACGACGGCGAAGCTGATGCCGGTGCCCTCGAGCTGCGAGGCGACGCCCTCGGAGACGGTTCCGCCACCGACGCAGATGACGTCGAACTCGTCGGCCATGCCTAGAGCGCGAGCGGGCGCGTGGGAGCCATGACCGCGGCTGGGTTGCTCTTCCAGTCGACGCCAGGAACATCGATGTACAGCTCGAGCTCGTTGCCGTCGGGGTCGAGTACATAGAGGCTGTGGCTGACGGTGTGGTCACTGAGCCCGATGATCCGCACCCCTGCGGCGCGGCAGGCCGCCACCGCCTCGCGGAGCTCGTCGTCGCTGTCGCCGATCTTGATCCCGAGGTGGTAGAGACCGACATGGCGGCCCTGGGGCACTTCGTCGGCGTCCGGACCGACCTCGATGAGCAGCAGCTCATGATGGGTGCGCCCGCTCGAGAAGGCCGCCGCCGGGAAGCGCGGATCCGGGGCGGAGATCTGGGTCCAGCCGAGGACGTCGCGGTAGAACGCCGACGAGCGCTGGATATCGTGGACATAGAGGACTGCGTGACCGAGCTCTTTGACCTGCATGACGGCAGCGTACCCGGCGCCGCCGGCCGGCGGCGCGTCCCAGGTTTGGCGGCCGACCCGGTAGCGCACACTGTGTGCACGCGGCCCTGCATTCTTGGCGGCTGCACAACCACCTGGGGACACCGGCATGCCAGCGCTCGCCGTCGACGACATCACCAGCCTTCCGAGGATCGCCGCGCCGCCGGCGGACGCTGTCCAGCGACCGGTGTTGACGGTCACCACCGCACCGCGTGGCTTCGAGGGCGAGGGCTTCCCGGTGCATCGCGCGTTCGCAGGTGTCGACCCGCGCCTGCTCGACCCCTTTGTGCACATGGATCAGATGGGCGAGGTGGAGTACGCGCCGGGCGAGCCCAAGGGCACCCCGTGGCATCCGCACCGCGGTTTCGAGACGGTCACCTACATGATCGACGGCACCTTCGCCCACCAGGATTCCAACGGCGGCGGCGGACTGATCACCAACGGCGACACCCAGTGGATGACGGCCGGCGCCGGCATCCTCCACATCGAGACGCCGCCGTCCGAGCTGGTCGCATCCGGCGGCCTGTTCCACGGCATCCAGCTTTGGGTCAACCTGCCGTCGTCGCTGAAGTGGACCGAGCCGCGCTACCAGGACATCCGCGCTGGCCACGTCGGCCTGGTCGCATCGGCCGATGGAGGGGCATTGCTCCGCGTCATCGCCGGTGACGTCGCCGGTGCAACCGGTCCGGGCAGCACGCACACGCCGATGGCCATGACGCACGTCACGGTCAGCCCCGGCGCCCGCGTGGTGTTGCCCTGGACGCGCGACTTCAACTCGCTGGTGTACGTGCTTTCGGGAAACGGTAGCGTTGGCGCCGAGTCCCGCCCAATCTCCAGCGGCCAGCTGGCCGTCCTCGGCGAGGGCGACGTGATTACCTTCGCCGCCGCCAACGACCAGGAGAGCCGGCATCTCGCGCTGGATGTGCTTGTGCTCGGCGGCCGCCCGATCCGCGAGGAGGTGGCGTGGTATGGCCCATTCGTGATGAACACCCAGGACGAACTGCGCCAGGCGTTCGACGACTTCCGCGCCGGGCGCATGGGCGCGGTGCCTGCGGCCCACATCGTGCGCTGAGGCGAGCTTATCCCGGCTACCCCAGTGGGCAGGAAGTGCTGGGCAAGTTCGGGGTCTTCCCCTTCACGTTCCTTTCGAGCGCGCATGTGCCGCTCGCAAGCATGCTCAAGCTGGTCGCGAGTCTTCGCCGAGAGCCAGCCAATCACTCCGTTGGTGGACGCGTTCGCTCGCTGACGATCGGAGATGCGGGCCGCGCCGTTCGCGGCCACGACGCGGCATTCTGTGTCGCACGCTCTGATATGGGCCGCGATGATTGTGTTGGTTTCACTCCGATCGCGATACTTGGCTACCGTCGGAGTTGATCGGCGCACAGGGTGCGTAACGATGGTGCAGGCATGTGACTGCGCCTGGCTGGGGAGGAAGGATTCGAACCTTCGAATGCCGGATCCAAAGTCCGGTGCCTTACCACTTGGCGACTCCCCAGCGATCGCCCGATGGTAGCGTGGCCGCCGACCGGGCAATTCATGGACGCAAGCCGTTCGGCGGTGGGCCGTTTGGGATTGGACGCGCCACCGAGCCGAGCGTATGGAGCTGGTGGTGCGAGACTGTCGTCCGTGACCGCGACAATTCTCGACCAGACTGAATTCCATCGGCCTTCACCGCGGATGTGGACGGCGCGCCAAGTGTCGCTGGCCATCACCGCTGTGCCTCTGGCTGTCGCGACCCTGGTACCGGCGTGGCTCTTCGGTCACGCGAGTGCCGGGATGCCTGCGTCGGCAGCGGTGGCGGTCATCGTCGTGATCGAGTGGACGGTGTTGCGTGGCCGCTACCGCTCGTGGGGCTACCTGGAGCGCGAGGACGACCTGATCGTGCGCCGCGGGCTTCTGTTCAGGCAGGTCACGGTGGTGCCGTACGGTCGGATGCAGCTGATCGACGTCAGTGCCGGACCGATCGACCGCCTCTTCGGGCTCGCCACTGTCCAGTTGCACACAGCTGCTGCCACCACCGACGCGCGCATCCCCGGACTCACCCAGGAGGAGGCGGAGCGGCTCCGCGACCGGCTGGCGGTTCTCGGGGAGGCACAGGCCACCGGCCTCTGATGGCCCTGGCCCCCGCGCCGGCGGGCACATCGGCGTCCCGCGACACCGAATGGACACGGTTGCACCCGCTGTCGCCGGTGGTGCGTGCCGGGAGCGCCCTGGCGGTCATCGTCCTGTTCAGCACTCAGTTCGACACCGGCCGCAAGCGCGGGTTTCCGTGGGAGAGCCTGGTGCTGCTCGGCCTGGGGATCGTCGCGGGGATCGTGTCGTGGCTGGTGACCCGCTGGCGCGTGCAGGGCAGCGACCTCCGTATCGAGACGGGATTGATCCGCAGGCAGTCGATCCGCGTGCCGCTGTCGCGAATCCAGGCTGTCGACGTCATCTCGCCGGTGCTTGCGCGCGTCCTTGGTCTGGCCGAAGTGCGGGTCGTCGTCGCCGGCCGCGGCACCGGGCGCACACGGCTCGCCTACCTGGGCGCCGGCGAGGCTCAGCGAGTTCGGGCGATGCTGCTCGCCCTCGCCCACGGCCTCGCCTCGGAGACTCCCGAACCGCCGGCGCAGCCGCTGTTGCGGATCAACAACTTGCGCGTCATCTTTGCCACGTTGCTGACCGCCCCGGTCAACGTGCTCATCACCGTCGCTGTGCTGGCAGTGGTCGGCTCGCTGCTGGTCCCGCGCGGCGAGGCGACGGCGACCATCGCGATCCCGGCGCTGGTCGGGGTGGTGCCGGAGGTGTTTCGTCGCTTCAACGCCGTCTACGACTTCCAGCTTGCCGAGGGGGCCGACGGGCTGCGATTGAGCCGCGGCTTGCTGCAGACGCGTACCGAGACCATCCCGTTTGGGCGCATCCAGGCAGTGCGGTGGGTGGAGCCGCTGCTCTGGCGAGGGTTCGGCTGGGTGCGGCTCGAGGTGGACGTCGCCAGGCAGCGGGGTAGCCAGCAGCGAGAGGAGGGGAGCGCACAGCTGTCACGCACCCTCCTCCCGGTGGGATCGCGCGAGCACGCGGCGTGGCTGTTGGAGCGCGTCCTCCCCGGTGCCGCAGCCGTGCCTCCTCCGGGATCACGACCACCGCGCCGGGCGATTCTGCGGGCGCCGCTGTCCTACCACCTGCTGGCGTTCTGGCATGACCGCGGGCGGCATACCTTCGCTCGCACCGGCCGGGTGCGGCCGGAGGTCGTGGTGGTGCCCCTGGAGAAGGTGCAGAGCGTTCGGCTGCGCCAGGGGCCGCTGCAGCGCTGGCTGCGGCTGGCGACGGTGCACGTGGACACCGCGGGGCGCGGCTGGCAGGCGAGGGCGGTGTGCCGAGAGGCGGCCGAGGCGTCCGCGCTCCTGGAGGGGCTGACGGACTTGGCCCGCCAAGCCAGGCGGGCACGAAGCAACGGTAGCGGCCGAGGGGCAGCGCGGTAGTTCTGCCAGCCGGCGCCACTGAGCTGCTGAGCGG
>CATPBU010000189.1 GCA_955652455.1 Candidatus Dormiibacterota bacterium | reverse complement strand
TGCCACCGGCACGTGCCCTTCGGGACGGATGCCGTTGGCATTCTCGAACCATGCCCAAGCGTTGCCGCCCCAGGTCACGTCACGGCGGCTGGCCACGTAGTAGGTGCACTGACCGTAGGGGAACGTATCGGACCCATGGCTCTCGACGATCATCGGCACCGAGCCGGGCGCCCGCGCGAAGAACCTGCCGACCAGGGCTCCCGTCGGGGCGGCGCTCAATGGAACCTGAAGGTAGCTGCCGGCTGCGCGAGCGGTGTCCTTGGCGAGCGCGTTGTAGTCGAGGAGGACGCGGGGGTCGATGCCCAGGCGGATCGCGAAGTGGCTGGGCCGCTCACCGGGGAGAACGGCGACGAGGGCGCCGGCGCCCGGGGGCAGAAGCAGCGCGGTGCCGGGGACGGGCTGAGCGCGGCTGCCGAGGCCGTTGGCCCAACGGATGGCAGAGGCATCGGAGTGATTGGCCGCGGCCAGGGTTTCGACAGTCTCGCCGACAGTGACCACGATCGTCTGGGCCGGGCGCGCTGCGATCGGTGGGACCGTGGCGGGGCGCTCAATGGTGGCGCTGAGGATGATGTCGGTGCTCGCAGGGGGCGTGGAGGCCACTGCGGCGAGGGGCGAAGGGGGATGCGGAGCCAGCACGGGCACCAGCACTGCGGCCAGGAGCACCCATGCATGCCGGATCAGTCGATGTCGGTTACCGCGGATCTCCAGCCCCTCTTCCTAGCGCCACGGGCGCCGCACCGTCGACCCCTCCTCCAAACGATCAGGCCGCGATCGAGGCTAACAAAGGGGGGTGGCCGGCGTCAAAGCGAGCGCGGGGCGGCCAGGACTTGCGTGACGTCAGTGAGGCACCGGCCCAGCGATCACGCCCTGGTTGTCGACCGCATCGATTTCGTCGCCCAGTCGGGGCAGGCTTTCGGCTTCGACAGTGCCGTCGTCGGCCGTGGTCATGGCCTCGCTGCCGCGTCGCGAGCGGTAGAAGGCGCCGAGGAAGATGTTGGCCATCGCAGCCAGAGGCACTGCGAAGAGCGCACCGAGCACCCCGGCGACCTCCGCACCGATGAGCAGGGCTGCCATCGCCACCAGTGGGTGCAGCTTGGTCATATGACCAGCGATACGCGGCCCGATGATGTATGCGTCCAGCGCGTGACCCAGCAGCCCGGCGGCGCCTGCGAGAGCTGCGAGGAGGGGACCCTGCAGCAGGGCGACCACCACTCCCAGCGCCATTGCGATGATGGCGCCGATGATGGGCACGAACTCCAGAAGAAAGGCGGCGACTCCGATCACGATGGCGTAGTGGACGCCGAGGGCGGACAGGGCAAGGGCGGTGTAGGAGCCGATGATCAAGGACATGAGCGATTGACCGCGCACGTAGGCGGCCATCGTCGACCCGGTCGCGAGGACCGCGAAGTCAAACTTGCGACTGTGCTCCGGAAACAGATTCCGCAGGGTCGCGACCAGGCCGCGGCCATCGATGAGCAGGTAGATGGAGATGACGACGACGAGCACCACGTCGGCCACCGTGGTGGCGACGGAAGTCACGATGGTCAGCGCGTTTCCCACCAGTCCGGAGGTGGATGGAAGTAGCGAAGCCAGGTCGATGTTGATGCCCCGTTCAGCAAGACTGCGCTGCAGCTGTTCGAGAAGCTGGGGAAGGTGACGCGCCTGGTCGACAAGGTTCGGGATGACCAGTGCGATGACTCCACCGATGGCGGCGAACGCGACCATGTAAAGACTCAGCACCGCCGGTGAACGATGGCTGCGAAAGCCGGGCACGCGCTGAAGCACATCGACAACAGGGTTGAGGATCAAGGCGACAACCGCAGCGAAGAGAAACAGAAGCACGACGTTGAAAACGTGGCCAATCAGCGCTGAGGCCCCGTCGTAGATGCCAACGAGCCCGGCAGCGATGGCGATCCACACCAGGCTTTGTAGAGGCCGGCCGAGGCGCTGCCATGTGGTCAGTTGGTCGGCCACGTCCTCGGTCGCGGGCTCCGACGGTGCGGGCAGTTTCACGCTCTGACGAGGCTGACTTCTGAGCGCCATTGTGTGATTCGTCCTAGAGGATAGCGCGCGCGGCATCTTTCTTCGTTCACCCGCAGTTGCTGACTCGCCAGCGCAGCAGTCTGAGCAACGAGCGCACCCGACCCCGGCGCCCTCGCCCGTTCCCTGGCGCCCAGCCCCACCCTACGCTGGGGCTAAAGCTGATATTGACACTGTCGCATAGAGTGGTACCATGCGCGGGCATGAGGAAGTACAAGCCCGTTGAACTGCCGCTCAAGGCTGTGCCTGATGAACTCGCCGATGAGCATGCCGTGTGCCCGAACTGCCTGGACCGGGAGGCCGGGGTGATCGGGCGGCTTGGGCTGCGCCTGGTGTTCAAGTGCCAGCGATGCCGCGTTCGCTTCCATCGGCAGACCGCGATGGTGGGCCTGGTCTGAGCCGCTGACCCGGGCGTCGGCCTGCGACACTTCCAGGCCGTGCCCGGGTCGCCCCCCGCCCACCTCGCCACCACGCGTCGCGGCGCCGCGCTCGAGGCTGTGGTCCGGGGTCACGTCGCGGTCGTCGCCGCTGACGGCAGCCTGCTCGGCGCGGTGGGTGACCCCGACGCTCCAACCACCCTTCGAAGTTGCGTCAAGCCACTGCAGGCCGTCCCATTCGTCCGGCGTGCGGCCGATCCAATCGGGGCCGGTGACGCCGAGATCGCGGTGGCCTGCGCCTCGCACCAGGGCGAGCCCGTCCACGTCGACGCGGTCCGCGGTCTGCTCCAACTCGCCGGTATCGACGAGAGCGCGCTGAGCTGCGGCCCGCAGCTTCCCGCCGACGGCGTGGCCGCGCGTCACCTTCTCGGCTCTGGTGGCACACCCGCGCGCATTCACAACAACTGCTCGGGCAAGCACGCGGCAATGCTGGCCGCGTGCCGGGTGTCGGGCTGGCCGCAGGCCGGGTATGCCGCCTACGACCATCCGCTCCAGGTCGAGATCCGCGGGGTGATCAGTGGGTTCGCGGGCACCGACCTGGCAGACCGTCCCCACGGCGTCGACGGCTGCGGCCTGCCCACTCATGAGTTACCGCTGCACGCCCTCGCCCGGATGTTCGCGGCGGCCGCCGCCGACCCCGACGTCCGTCGCTGCCAGGCTGCCATGGCGGCCCACCCCTACCTGGTCGCCGGTCGCGGCCGCTTCGACACTGCAGTCCTCGAGGCCGCGGGCGCCGCTGTCACTGTCAAGATCGGTGGCGCCGCGGTCTGGGTGGCTGTGCGCCGGCCGCAGGGCCCAGCCCTGGCCATCAAGCTCGAGGCCGGCGACGCAACCGCCATGCCGGCGGTGGCGCTGGCTGCGCTTCGAGCCCTCGGCTGGATCGACGAGGCGACCCTCGCCGGGCCCCTGTTGACCCCATTCCGCCGCGTTGCCCTACGCAACTGGGAGGGTCTCGAGGTGGGCGCGACCGCCGCCGAACCGGGCTGGACCGACGGCCTACGGGTGACGTCGCGGCCCGCTGGGGATCGGGGTACCGCGGTGGTATAGTGTCGTCAGCCATGTTGACGTGGATGTCAACTTCGGGTCGGCTTGACGCGTTGGTCCCCGCAGCGCATCGTTTGCGTGGACGGCCGTTGGCGCTTCGAGGAGGTCGGGAATGCCTGATCAGAGCCACGTCGGTCGCCGCTACCAGGCGACCGGGCAGGTGGTTGACGGGGCCGGGGCCGAGGCGTTCGCCAGGGCGATCGCAGGGTCGGACGAGGTCTACTCGCCCGGCGCAGTCCCGCCCACCTACGGGGCGTTCTACTGCCTGTTTCCCACCCTCTACCAGCTCTTCGGTGACCAAGAGGTGGGAGTGAACCTCGCCGGCCTGGTCCATGGCGAGCAGACGTTCGAGTGGCCCGCGCCGGTCCGGGCTGGCGACGTGGTGGACGCGTCCGCGGTGATCGTGTCCGTCGAGGAGAAACGCGGCATGACCTTCCTCGGCATCGAACATGAGGCCCACCGTCACGACGGTGAGACCGTTTGCCGCGGCCGCTCGCTGATGATCATCCGATGACCGACGCCACCGCCGCGATGCTGACCTCCGCTGCCGTCGGGGACGAGATGACCCCGCTCTCGCGCACGGTCACGCAGGAGCAGATCAACGCCTACGCCGAGGCGTCCGGCGATCACAACCCGATCCACGTCGACCCCGACTTCGCCCGCTCCGTCGGCCTTCCCGGAACCATCGCCCACGGACTGCTCGACATGGCCATCCTCACCGAATCGGTGGCGCGCTGGGCGGGCGGGTATGAGCAGGTCGCGTCAGTGACCTGCCGCTTCTCCAAGCCCCTGCTCCCCGGCCAGACCGTCACCTGCACGGGGCGGGTCATCGATGTCGACGATTCCAACCGAACCGCCACCCTCGAGCTCGAGGCCACGTCGAGCAGCGGGGAGAGAGTGCTCACCAACGGCCGCGCCACCGTCCGCCTGGCGCGATAGAGGGACACAACCACATGGGCTTCGACTTCAGTTTCACCCAGGAGCAGGAGGAGATTCGCAAGCTCGCACACGAGTTCGCGGTCAACGAGATGCGCCCCGTCGCCGCGGAGTACGACGAGAAGGAGGAGACACCCTGGGCCGTGATGCAGAAGGCACACGACCTCGGCCTGGGCGCCGCCAGCGGCTTCCCCGAGGAGTACGGGGGCGGCGGCCTCGACCTGATGACCTCGATGATCCTCACCGAGCAGCTGTCCTGGGGTGACGCGGGCATCGGTGTGTCGATCAATGCCAGCGGCCTCGCCGGCGCCGGCATCATTGCCATGGGTACTGAGGAGCAGAAGAAGAAGTACATCGGGATGCTCTGCGACCCGGCCAAGCTGCGGATCGGCGCCATGGGCCTCACCGAGCCGAACAGCGGTTCCGACTCAATGGCGCTCGAGTCGACCGCCACCAAGGCGGACGGCGGTTACGTTCTCAACGGCACCAAGCAGTTCTGCACCAACGGCGGCATCGCGGACGTGCAGGTGGCCTTCGTCACCACCGACAAGGCAGCCGGCGCGGCCGGCATCGCCGGGTTTGTCATCGAGAAGGACACGCCGGGGATGCGCCAGGGGCGCAAGGAGAAGAAGCTCGGCGTGCGCGCCTCGCACACCGCGCAGGTGATCTTCGAGGACTGCTTCGTCCCTGAGGAAGCCCGTCTCGGGTTCGACAAGGAGGGCAACGCAACGGGCCCGGGTGCCGTGGGGGCTCTGCTCATGCTGGAAGCCACCCGCCCGATGGTGGCGGCCGGCGCGGTCGGCATCGCTCGCGCCGCCTTCGAATTCGCGCGTGACTATTCGCTGGAGCGGGTCGCGTTCGGCAAGCCGATCGCACGCCACGAGGCGATCGCGTTCAATCTTGCAGACATGGCCACCGAGATCGACTCCGCGTGGCTGCTGACATTGCGCTCAGCGTGGATGGCGCAGAAC
>CATPBU010000188.1 GCA_955652455.1 Candidatus Dormiibacterota bacterium | reverse complement strand
TGGTAGATGAGCTGGAAATCTGGGTCGGCCGGTGTGGGTTGACGCCCCAGATTTCCAGCTCATCTAACACGTGCGGCGGACCGCGCTGCCCGCGCCAGGAGGCCGTGATGAGCTGCGCAACCTCGCTGGCCGCGTCTTCGGCCAGCTCCTCGATCGCACCAAGCCGCTGTGGGAGATGTGGCTCGTCGAGGGGCTGAACAACGGGCACTGGGCGTTGATCTCCAAGGTGCACCACGCCATGGTGGATGGCGTCTCAGCGACGGACCTGCTGACGGTGCTGCTCGACAGCACACCGCAGCCCGTGCGAGTGGCGTCGACCCACTGGGCGCCCGACCGCGAACCATCGGGGCTCCGACTGGTCGGCGACGCCATCGTCGACTCGGTCGTCGACCCCTTGACGCGACTGCGCGGACTCCCTGCGCTGGCTCGGTTGCCGCTGCGCGCTGGGGCCAGCGTCGCCGACGTCGTGCGCCTGGCCGCAGCGCTGCGGCCCTGGACGGCGCGGAGTGCAGGGTCGCTGAACGGTCCCATCGGAGTCCATCGTCGCTGGAGTTGGGCCGAGGTCGATCTCGCCGACGTGAGGACCATCCGCGATGCTCTCGGTGGCACGGTCAACGACGTCGTCCTGGCCACGGTCACCCGCGGCTTTCGCGATCTGCTGCTGTCGCGTGGTGAGAGGGTGGAGGGCAAGGTGGTGCGCACCCTGGTGCCGGTGTCGATGCGCTCCGAGAGTGAGCGGGGCACCTTTAGCAACCGTGTCGCGGCGTTCCTCGCCAACCTTCCGGTGGGTACGACGGACCCGGTGGAGCGTCTCGCCGATGTCCGTGAACAGATGGAGGTGCTCAAGGAATCTGGCCAGGCGATGGCCGGTGATGCGCTCACCCGCATGTCGGGCTTCGCCCCGCCGACGTTGCTGGCACTGGGCGCGCGCCTCATGACGCGCACGCCGCAGCGCCTGGTGCAGACCGCGGCCACCAACGTCCCGGGACCGCGGATCCCGCTCTACATGCTGGGCAGGAAGCTGCTCTACTCGTATCCGTACGTGCCATTGATGGGCAGCGTGCGCATCTCCGTCGGCATCTTTTCGTACGGCGGGAGGCTGGCGTACGGCATCACCGGCGATTACGACTCGGTCACCGACATCGAGGTCCTGAGGGCCGGCATCGAGGCCGGCGCCACTGAGTTGCTGGTGGCAACTGGACACCCGGCAGGCAACGGCCGGGCGCGGCGGCAGGCGCCCAGCAAGCCGGCCGCTGTCAAGAGAAAGCGCGCGGCAGCCTCCCGACGCTGAGGGGCGCCCGGGCGGGTTGGTCAATGAGTGCGCTTGGGCCGAGCAGCTCGCTTGCGGGTGGCCACCGGCTTGCGAGTCGGTGGAGGGGAGGGGTGGCCGACGAAACCGCGGTACACGCCCAGCAGAGCTTCCTTCTGCTCGGTGGTGAGGTGGGGGTCGAGGCGCACCGAGCCTTCGACATCGGCGCCTGTGCCCTCGCTGGGCTCGGCGAGCAGACCGGCCTGCACCAGCATCGTCTCCGTCGACATGCGCAAGCCCGCCGCGATGTTTCTGAGCACGTCGACCGATGGCCGGTACATCCCGCGTTCCAGCTGGCTGAGGTAGGGGTTGGACACCTTGGCCAGTGTGGCCAGCTGCCGCAGCGACAGGTCACGGAGCTGGCGTTGGGCGCGGATGAAATCGCCGAGTGCCTGCCAGCGCTCGTCGTCATCGTGCATACCGCAAGCATACCGCGTGCTTGATTGACAAAGCGCCTTGGTGGCATCGACCATGCGTGTGCATGGACTTCGAATTCGACGCGAGGACAGAGGAGCTGCGCGGCCAACTGCTGGACTTCATGGATGCACATGTCTATCCCGCCGAGCCGGTGTTCGAAGAGCAGTTCGGAGCTCTGCAGAATCCGTGGGATCGACCGCCGGTCATGGACACGCTGAAGGCTGAAGCCCGCCGGCGTGGACTCTGGAACCTGTTCCTGCCCGACGAGAGATTCGGAGCCGGCCTCACCAATCTCCAGTACGCACCTCTCGCCGAGATCACCGGTTGGAGCCCGATGATCGCCCCCGAGGCGATCAACTGCGCGGCACCCGATACCGGCAACATGGAAATCCTCGCCATGTTCGGTTCGCCGGCGCAACAGGAACAGTGGCTGAGGCCGCTGCTCGACGGCGAGATCCGTTCGGCATTCTCGATGACCGAGCCGGACGTCGCATCGTCGGACGCCACCAACATCTCCACGCGCATCGAGCGCGACGGAGACGAGTACGTCATCACGGGGCGCAAGTGGTGGTCGAGCGGGGCGATGAGTCCACGCTGCAAGGTCGCCATCGTGATGGGCGTCACCAACCCCGACGCCGAACCGCATCGACGCCTGAGCATGGTGCTCGTCCCGCTCGACAGCGAAGGTGTCCACGTCCGTCGCGCCACCTCGGTCTTCGGGTACACCGACGGTCCCCACGGCGGCCATGCCGACATCGACTACGAGGAGGCGCGCGTCCCGGCCGCCAACCTGCTCGGCGACGAGGGCAGTGGGTTCGCCGTCGCCCAGGCCCGCCTCGGCCCGGGGCGCATCCATCACTGCATGCGGGTGATCGGCATGGCCGCCCGCGCGCTCGACCTCATGTGCGCGCGGGTGAGCAGCCGCACCACCTTCGGCCGCGTTCTCGCCGACCAGGGCGTGGTCCAGGAGTGGATCGCCGAGTCCTACATCCGCCTCGAACAGGCGCGGCTGCTCGTGCTGAAGGCGGCGTGGATGATGGACCGTGTCGGCAACCGCGAGGCGCGGCGCGAGATCGCGGCGATCAAGGTCGCGGCACCAGCGGCGGCGTTGTGGGTGTTGGAGCGTGCCATCCAGGCGCACGGCGGAGCCGGCGTGTCGCAGGATTTCCCGCTGGCCCAGTTCTACGCACACGCGCGGACGTTGCAACTTGCCGACGGGCCGGATGAGGTGCACCGCCGCGCCATCGCGCGCGACATCCTGCGACCGTACGTGGTGCCGAGCCCGGCGGTGCGCTGAGGCAGGCGGGGATCAGTCGACGGCGGGGAGTGCGCGCCGCCCGTGAGGGGCGCGCGACCGCCGCGGCAGCGGCACGATTCTGCCGGCATTCGCAGCCAGAGGCGCTGTCGCCACCTGGTCGCGGCCTCCGTGCTTTGCCGAGTACATCGCTCGATCCGCCGCCGCCAGGAGCTGGTCGAGGTCCCCACCGTGGGCGGGGTACACCGCGATGCCGATGGATGCGGTGAGGCGCGGGAGGTCGCACCCTGCGGGCAGGGCGATGTCGCGCACCGCCATGCGCATCGCCTCGGCCACCACCTCGGCGCCGGCGGCGTCGCAGTCATGGAGTAGGGCGACGAACTCCTCGCCGCCGAGCCGCACGATCGCATCGGCACCGCGCACCGTGGTGCGCAGCCGGGTGGCGACTCGCTGGAGAACCAGGTCACCGGCAGCGTGGCCGCTGTGGTCGTTCACCGTTTTGAAGTGGTCGAGGTCGATGAGGAGCAGTGCCAGCGGCCTGCCATCCCGAGCCGCACGCGTGATGTCACGCTCGCCGGAGTCGCGCAGCCAGCGGCTGTTGTAGAGGTGGGTGAGCGGATCGGTCATCACGGCGGCGAGCAGCTCCGCGTACAGCTGGGCGTTGCGCCAGGCAGCCGCAGCGACGTGGGCGAAGAGTGATGCTGCTTCGAGCTCGCGCTCGGTGAACCGCCCCACGCCGGTGCGCCAGCAGTTGATGATGCCGAGCTTGTGCTCGCCGGCCACGAGCGGGATCAGGAGCAGCGATTCGCGCACAACCGGCGTGCCGGGCACCTGCCGAGCCAGTGGGTGCTCGGC
>CATPBU010000187.1 GCA_955652455.1 Candidatus Dormiibacterota bacterium | reverse complement strand
GCGCTGCACAGTCACGGGGAAAACGCTGACCAGGACGACAAGTACGCCTAGGGCGATGGGTGCCAGTCTGGAGAGGTCGCGCTGTGAACGTGAGCGCAGAAAACCAGCCCCGATGCCCAGGAAGCTGCCGAGCAGCACGAAATTGGCGAAGAATGCAAGGTAGAAGACGTTGGAGCCGAGCAAGCGAATCAGCGCCAGCTCGGTGAAGAGCATCAACGCGCTGTACAGCAGCAGCCGAAGACGTCCCGTGACCATCAAATGCTCCTATGCTCGGTGTCGAGGCGGCCGGTCAGCCGTGCGCAAGTAGGTCGTCGATCCAGGCGAGAACGCGCTGGCAGGCGGGTGTGGCCGGGTCGATCGGCTCGAAGTGGCCGACGTCCTCGAGCAGCACAAGGTCGCCGTGGTCGCCGGCCTCTGCGGCCTGCTGGTGGAACTCGGCGCTGAGCTGCCAGGGCACCGAGTCGTCCGCCATTCCGTGCAGCAGCAGGTACGGGATGCCTAGGGGCAGCAGACGCGGCGGCGACGCCTCCGCGTAGAGGAGCGGCCAGTGGTCGGGGTCTCCTCCCGCGAAATCAGCCGCGGCGCGGTCGCTCAGGCCCTCGCGGGCCGCCCTCTCCAGGTCGCACACGCCGCCAAGCGCGACGACCGCCGCGGCCTCAACCGACGGTGAGCCACGGTGGCGATGCCGTCCGGCAGCGCACAGGGCAAGGTGTCCCCCGGCGGAATGCCCCACCAGGATGACCTGACCGCCACCTTCCGTTTGCTGCTGCGCAAGTCGCGCGAGGTACTCGATGGCCGCCGCGACGTCGTCCAGGGTTCGAGGGACGCCGCCACCGCTCCCCACCCGCCGGTACTCGACGTTCCACGTCGCAATGCCGTCCGCGGCCAGGGCTTCAGCGAGCGGGTCCATGAGATCACGGCGATATCGGTCCCGCCAATAACCCCCGTGGAGCAGCACCACCCATGCTCGAGGTGACGCGCCCGGGACGCGAAGGTCAGCGACACACTCCGGGCTCTCGCCGTATGTGTGTGTAACCGCTGGCGGGATGCGTGTCACGGTCCAACGGTACCGTGCACGGCGGTCAGCAACGGCCTGTCCGCCGACGACGGTCAGCCATGACCAACGGCACTGAACCGCGTCGCACGGCGGGCTGAGGCCTGGCGAACGCCGCCCGGACGCATCGAACCCGAGCCGGGGACGCGACGGTCTCGTGATGGCCCGGCGACAGCTTCTCGCGACACTTGCAGGGTGCCCGGCCAGCCCACCGATCACCGACTCAGCGTGCTCACCCACCTGGGGCAGCGGCTCCCCGGCATCCGGACGCCGGACGAGGCGGCCCTCGAGGTGGTGCGTGCAATCGCGCCGCTCGACGTCGCCGCGGCGGTGACCGCGGTGTACGGGGACACCGCCGTGATCATGGCGGTGAACGTCCCGCCCGAGATGTCGTCGGCCAGACTGTCGCCTTCGATGGCGTCACAGCTGATCGGACTGCGCGTGCCGTTGGACGCCATCGAGTCGCTGCGCGCGGCGGTCCGACTGCAGCGCCCCTATGCCGGCGTCGCCGGAGCGGCGGGCACCCTGCGACGGTTGTCGGCGGACTCGGCCCTCGCCCAGGCGCTGCCCAGCACGGCCGATGAGGGAACGGTCATCACCGTGCCAGTCGTCTTCCGCGACCGCGTGGTCGCGGTGCTCGCTGTCTGGGGACCTGGTTGCTCCCAGGACATCACCCCCACCCTCGAAGCGGTGGCCACGATGCTGGCAGGCTCGTGGGAGACGGACGGCGAGCTGGTCGTCGAGCGATTCCCGGCACTGGCCACCACGCCTTCACAGACCGGACAGGTGCGCGCCGCTGTCGACTCGTTGCTGACAGGAGAGCGGATCGCCGCCGCCGTGCAGCCGATCGTCCGCCTCTACGACCGTACCGTCATCGGCTACGAAGCGCTGGCTCGATTCCCTCCGCGCCCGCACGTCGCTTCGCCGGATGAGCTCTTTGCCGCGGCGTCGTTGCTGAACATGCAGGCCGATGTCGATCTCGCGTGCATGCGCGGGGCTCTGTCGGAAGCACCCAATGTCGGCGACGCCGACCTGTTCATCAACGTTCTCATCGGGACGCTTCTCGACCGCCAGGGGATGGCTGCGCTGGACCACGCCGTCCGTGACGCGGGCGTCGATCCGCGCTCGATCGTGCTGGAATTCAGTGAGCGCGAGCCCGTGTCCGACCTCGCGCGCCTGCAGCGCATCGCCGCCGGGCTGCGTGCCCGCGGCTTCCGCATCGCAGTCGACGATGCCGGCGCCGGCCACGCCAGCATGCGCGTCATCGCCGAGCTGCGGCCTGAGTTCATCAAGGTGGACCGCTCGCTGATCCACGCCATCGAATCAGATCGCGCCCGTCGCGCGCTGGTGATGGCTCTGCTGTCGTTCAGTGGGCACATCGGTGCCAGGCTCATCGCCGAAGGCATCGAGACGCAGCCCGAGCAGGAGGTGCTCGCCTCGTTGGGTGTGCAGTTCGGACAGGGGTGGTTGCTGGGCCGTCCCGTCCTGACCGAGCTGATCGAGGGACATGCGGGCGTCGAGGTCGTTGACGCGGCGTGGTTCGCGCGACGCACCGTGTCGCACACCCGCGTCGCCGCCACCGAGCCTGTCGCGGTGCCGGCAGCTGCGGTGCCCAAGCCGGTGTCTCGCTCGACAGGGATCGACCCGCGACCAGGTCTTCCCCGGGCGCTCAGCGACGCGGCCACCGCCCTGCAGAGTGAGCACGATCCGATGCGGATCCTCGGCGTGATGTCGGAGCTGATGAGCCGCGTCGTCCCAGTATCAGAGATGGCCATCTTCATGGCGGAGTACGAGACCCACCGTCTGGTGCCCGTCATCGCCACCGGTCCCGATCGTGACGAGCTCCTCGCCGACAGCTTCTCGATGGACGCCGGGCTCACCGGGTGGGCGTTCGGACAGGGCACGCCGAAAAACATCGACGACACCGCCGAGCACCCACTGG
>CATPBU010000186.1 GCA_955652455.1 Candidatus Dormiibacterota bacterium | reverse complement strand
CGCCGTCGGCCGCGGACGCCGAATCGCCCGAGCGGGCTGGAGCGCGCCAGCCGACCCACCGCTGACCGTTGGGGGCTGCAGCTAGGTCGGGACTGTGATCGTGCTCGACCGCTATGGCGGCGACGTTTGCCGATTTCGCGCGGGGCCCCGTCCGGCGATGCCGAAGAGCACCATAAGAGCGGTGGCGATGAGAGCCAGCAACACCCAGATTCCCCATCCCGCCGGAGGTTGCCAGAGAGTCCGTCGCAGAAAGTTCAGAGGCCCGTTGGCACCCACGGCGTATCGACGGGAGTTGAGATACCACGCATCGAATTGGACGAAAGCAGCCAGCAGCGCGATGTACAGCAACAGGCGGCGGGGATCGAGCGCGCCGAACCGCTCGCGGCGCAGATGCACGACCTCTGCGCAGACGAGCGGGAACCAGATCGCCATCGGCATCAGGTAGCGGCCCTGCACGCCCTGGGCGGCGCCCCCGTAGCCGAACAAGTGGGAGAGATACGCCGACAGAGCCCCGCTGATCAACACGATGCCGACACCCAGCGAAATGATGAGCAGCCTTTGGCGCCACGTGCCGACCATCAGCGCAATGACCGCCAATGCCACCACCGCGATCATCCACAACAGGTAGATCGGTTCAGGAAGGGTTGTATCCAACCACCCGAAGTCGCCAATCATCTGTCGGAAAAAACCGGGGACGTGGTTGATGTTGTCCCAGAAAGCTGCCAACACCGTCCTGACCGAGACGTGAGCTGACGAGGGATAACGCGACTGCCACCAGATGTTCACCGCAGCCGCGGCGAGGACCGACACACCGGCCCCACCGGCGGCCAGCGGCCGCTGACGGAGCCGGCGACCGAAGTCCGACGGGCCCGCGAGGAGCAGGAACATGAGCAGGCCGCCGGCGATCCACTCCGGGCCAAGTGGCCGGGTTGCGCCCAGCACTACGCCTCCGAACGCGAAGCCAACCCAGTGCCATACCGATACAGGGGCCGGCCGGGCCAACCGAATGACGGCGGCGGCAAAACAGATCGCGGCCGCGATCTCCAGCCCGTTGGGACCGACCTCGGTGAGAAGGAAGATCTGCATCGGCGTCACCGCCAGAGTCAGACCCAGCAACGCAAAGGCTGACCGGGCTCCGGACCAGAGCAGAGCGGCGGCGACACCCAGAAGAGACAGCGACAGCAGCGCACTGCCCACCCGTCCGAGCCGCAACGCCGTGTACGGATCGGACGCTAATCGCATCAGGGCGCCGGGCAACAGGTACGACGTCGGCATGTACGTTCCCGCCGTACTTGCCACAACGGTCTGCGGGGATGGACTCCCGGGTCGATTCGCGCATGCTGCCGTGATGTTCGGGTAGAAGGCGTCGCACGCGAATTGCGGTGCCACCCCCATGCCCGCGGGTATGGTGAAGTAACGGCGTCCTGACAAGACGTCCGGGCTACCGGAGGCGCCCTGCGGCGCGGCCATCCCGACAAGGCTCCCATGCCCGGCTGCCAGTGCGCGAATGTAGTGATCCGCTTCATCAGGCGCTGCACCAAGCGGGTTGCTCCAGATCCACGCGACAGCAAACAGCGTCCACGCGGCGACGAGCAGGGCGGGGAGGATCCAGGCAGAACGCGCGGGCAGCCACCACCTGTGAGCGGCGCTCGGTCGCTCTTGACCCACGCGACCCTCGGCTCCGTCCACGCGTTCGATTCTACGGGCAACAACGACAGGCGACCGCAGTCACCCTTCTCGACCCGCGCAGATTGCGCGGCAAGCCTGGCAACGTTCCATGTCGCCGTTGCATGGTCGTAAGATGGCGCGTCTTCCGCGCGACGACGCGGTTAGGTAGGGTGTCACCATGGCAGGATCGGCCGTTCTGGCCGTGTCGATCTCGATCTTTGGTGAGGGCGTCGATCCCGACGAGGTCAGTCAGGCGCTGGGCGCCATGCCCGACCGGTCCCACCGCGTTGGCGAAACCGTGTCAGCGGAGAGTTCATCCAGGCGTCGCACAGGGCTCTGGAGCATCACCACACATGGGAGTCTCGCCGAGGAGGCGCTCCTGGCCGAGCACATGGCCACCCTGCTCGGGCGTGTCAGTTCGGACATCGGAACCTGGCAGCAGCTGGCCGATCGTCACAGCACTCGCGTGTTCATCAGTTGGTTCATGGGCGAAGGCAACGAAGCATTGCGGGTCGATGCGAGCATCCTCGACGAGCTGGCGCGCCGCGCGTTGCACTTGGACATCGAGGTCTACGCGCCGCCGGCGGACGACTAGGAGCGGGATCGCGGCAACTGCTGGATTGACATCCTGCAACGATCCTGTTGCAAGGTTACGTTTCCCCAGCCACATGGAGAGGTCGGGGTACACTGCCGCCGCTCGTTCCTTTGATGTGGCGCTGACGCGTCCCGGAGCGGGCTTCTTTCAACGGGAGCCGGAGTGCAGGCGGAGTCGATGGACGGCAGGACGATGGCCGCGAGTCTGCGAAGGCTGTCCACAGCCGCGCTGGCCATGGCGACGCTGGCGTCCGCTCTCACGGCTGTCATCGGTACGCCGGCGGCTACCGCGGCGAGCGGGATTCTCTGGGGAATCGACACGATTGACAACACGCAAACCCAGAACGACATCGCACGTACTCAGACCAGTCTTGGTGACCCTCAATTCGTTGGACGCTATCTGATCTGGGGGGGTGGCCCGGCGATCGGCGTGGCCGAGGCGAATAACCTGCACGCTCAGAACGTGCCGATCCTCCTGCTGGACAGCCCGGG
>CATPBU010000185.1 GCA_955652455.1 Candidatus Dormiibacterota bacterium | reverse complement strand
TCCCGCGGCTGTGCGATGCTCTCGCTGGTGGCAGCGAGGAGTGGCGGCGGACAGCCGGTGCGTGTTTGCCTCGAGGTCGGCAAGAAGCGTGCGTTCGCCAGCGCCCTCGACTGGCCGGGTTGGTGCCGATCGGGTCGGGACGAAGAAGCCGCGCTGGCCGTGTTGGCCGACCATGCGCCGCGCTATCGGGTGGTGGCTCGGGCGGCTGGCTTGCCCTTCGCCGCCGGTGAATTCACAGTGATCGAGAGGCAGCCGGGAACGCCGACGACGGACTTCGGCGCACCCGACCGGGCCGCGTCGGCTGAGGCCGAGCCAATCACGACGGCCGAGGCTCGGCGCATCAATTCCCTGATCGCGGCGGCGTGGACCGTCTTCGATCAGGTGGTCGCGGCTGCGCCGGCCTCGTTGCGCAAGGGCCCGCGCGGCGGCGGGCGCGACCGCGATGCGATGGCCGAACACGTGCTGGCCGCAGAGCACGCCTACGCGCGCAAGCTCGGCGTCCGGGTGACGCAGCCGCACACTGGCGAGGGCTTGGAGATCTCGGCGATGCGCGAGGCCATCCTCGCCCTCCTCGGCTCAGCGACCGCAGGCCACGCGCTTGTCGAGCGCGGCTGGCTGCCGCGTTACGCAGCGCGTCGCATCGCGTGGCACGTGCTCGATCACGCGTGGGAGATCGAGAACCGCACCCAGCCGTAAGTTCAGCGGCGTTTGCGCGGCGCCGGAGTCGCAGGTGTGGCCAATGGACGCACCCGCGGAGGCGGCAGGTCGGCGATCCGGCACGGGATGTCGGCGTCCTCGTTGAGGTGGTAGCTGATGCAGATGCGGTGATACCCGTCCGCGACGGTGAGGAGCCGGTCGTGGTCGAGGCCGCCGCGCACCAGCAGGACGGGTGAGAGTCGCTCGCCCTTCTTTACCTTCTTGAAATCCTTGGCCACCTCAGGATCATTGATGGGCAGCAGCGCCAATCCACTGGCACGCAGCAGGTCCTTCGCTTTCCTGGTGGTCAGCGTTGCCGAACGCAGCCCTCGCACGAGGGCTCGAACAGTGGGCGGGTCGAACAGCAGCCTCAGGTAGTCGGACGCAGCCGGGTAGTCGTGCGGAGCGGGAGTCCTGGTCCAGCGTTCCTTGGGTGCCACCGTAGTCGCTCCTTCCCGGCTCGATGCGGCGGCACGCTCACCTGTGACCCGCCGAATCATCGCCCTGGGCTGCAACCATGGCAGCCGGGTCGCCGCCAGGGCCTCGCAGGATAAATGCGAAGGCCACCGCAACGAGCGCGCCGGCCAGCGGGCCGACGACGTACAACCAGGTGTGGGTGAGGTCGCCACGGATCAGGTCTGGCGCGAAGGTCCGCACCGGGTTCATCGATGCCCCGCTGATCGGGCTCGACCACAACCCGGCGAGCGCGATGTAGCCGCCGACGGCGAGGGCGGACAACCCTCCGACGTTCTGCGCACTCGACGCGGTGCCGAGGATGACGCTCACCAGGCCCATGGTCAGTACCCCCTCGATGAGCATCGCCTGGAGGTCGTTGACGGCTGGTGCCGGTACCGTGGCGCCGAAGCTGCCCGATCGGCCGAGCACCGCCCACAGGAAGAGGCAGGCGAGCACGCCTCCCAGCACTTGGCTGGTGATGTAGCCGGGTACGCGCACCCACGGGAACTCTCTGCGCAGAGCGAACGCGATGCTCACCACCGGGTTGAGATGTGCTCCGCCGACCTTGCCCATGAACAGGATGACGGCCATGACGGTGAGACCAGGAACGGTCACCGCAGCCGCTCTCGAGATGGGAATCCCGCTCACCGACATGACCACGTGGCTGCCCACGCCTCCGAGGACGAGGAGGAAGGTGCCAAGGATCTCCGAGAAGACGCGCCGCCACCACCTTGTGACGTCGTGGAAGTCGCGCATCCACGGTGGAGTAGCCGTATCGGCGGCCCTCGCCTCCGGGCCGGCTTCCGCTCCGATCAACGCCGCCTCGGTCACAACCGGCGAGTATCGCGCGGCCGCACCATGCCGAGGGCGCTCGTCAGTTCCAGTCGGGTAACCTCTGAGCAGGAGGCACTTCTCGTGGCACTTCTTGGCATTGGGGAGCCGGCGCCGGACATCACCGCGCACCGCCGCGACGGAACCACGCTGACACTGTCATCTCGGCGCGGCAGGTACGTCCTCGTGTACTTCTACCCCAAGGATGATACGCCCGGCTGCACGGCCGAGGCGCAGGCGTTCAACGACACCCTGTCGGCGCTGACCAACAGTGGCGCCGACGTCATCGGCGTCAGCACAGACAGCTGGGAGTCGCACCAGCGCTTCGCAGAGAAATACGGCCTGGAGTTCGCGCTGGCGTCAGACCGCTACCACGCGATTCGCAAGGCGTACGGCGTTGGCAAGATGATGGGAGTGCTGCCGGTCGTGCAGCGGGTTTCGTTCCTCATCGGCCCCGACGGGCGCGTGGCCCATGTCTGGCCACGCGTCGCCGCCTCGAAGCACGCCGCCGAGGTGCTCGCGGAGGTCCGTCGGCGCACCCCTGGGGACGCTCTGACCGCTTAGCGCTTGCGCGCGATCAGTCTTCCTGTCGCGCGTCCGCTCGTCGTCCATTTGCTGGAATGTATTGTGCGGTCATGGAGCCGCGCAAGAGTGGTGGGCGGATCCGAGCGGACACCGTGTCGAACTGGTGGGGCTCGCTGTACGCGCGCGACAACACGACATTGCAAGCGACCCGCCTGCTTCCGACAACGCTGATCCTGGCGGCAGGTGCCGTTGCGGTCGCGATGCCCCTGCCCTGGCACCACCTCCTCGTCCCGGCTCGTGTGTACTCGGGACCACTGACGGCCGAGGTGATCAACGGTCTGGATACCGCCAACTGGCTGCTCGTCGTGGCGGCCGTCGAGATTGCGCTGGCGATCCGGACGTGTGCGGCGGCGTCCAGTCCCAGCGTCAAGTGGGCGATCACGGTGCTTGCCTTCGCAACCGTGATGGGCATGTTCATCGACTACTTTGACTGGAGCCTGCGGGGTGTGTCCCTCACAGTCCAGCCGTTTTACGGTCCTGGTTTCTTCGTGGCACTGGCCGGCGCGGCACTGACTGTCGTTGCCGCAGTCCTCGCTTGGCGCGTGCCTGATTGACCGGCCACAGCTAGCGGGTATCGGCGCGTAACCGGGGTGTCTTCTGGGCTGTCACTTGCGCGAGGGCGCCGAGGCACGCTACAACCGCCGGATGGGTAGAGGGGGTCGTGCCTTCCGGGCGCGCTCGGGGAGGCGGGCTGATGCTCAGACACTCGTGGTCCTCGCGCTGCTTTCGGGCAGTGGCATCGCCAGCCTCGACACGGTCGCCTTACCGCTCCGTACCACCCCGGCCGTGGCAGCAGCTGCGGGAGGCGAGCAGGACTGGTCACCATCGCATGACCTTCGGGCGCTCACGACGCCGTCGGCCGTCGCAACAGCGACGCCGCGGCCGAGGCCACCGGTGGGGTCGCCGCCGGGGCGCGTCGCGCTCCCACGGCCAGCGTTACCTCCACCCGCTCCCTCTGGTTCGGCGTCAGCCGCGGCCGCCGTCTTCGCGGCCATCAACCAGAGCCGAGCCGCTGCCGGCCTGCCCGCTCTGCGATGGAACAAGGAACTCAGCCGCAGCGCGCATGCGCACAACGTTCTCATGGCGGCAGCTGACCAGCTCTCGCACCAGGTGGCTGGCGAGGCGCCGCTCGGCACCCGCGTCAGTCAACAGGGAGTGCAGTGGTCGTGGGTGGGGGAAAACGTCGGGCAGTGGTTCGCACTGGACCTCGCGGGCGCGGCCCGGATCGAACAGCTCATGCTCGAATCTCCCGCGCATCGACAGAACATCCTGACTGGCACCGGCACGATGGTCGGCGTCGATGTGGTCGTCGACCCCACCCACAATACGCTCTGGCTCACCGAGGACTTCGCGAATTGACGGGGGAGGCTTGATCGGGCAGGGCCGCGCTCGGCCGCGCGTTCTCGGCGACGTCGCTGGCGGGACGTCATCCCGGGCCAGGTGTCCGTCTGGCAATGCATGGGGAGCGGGCGCGTGGCGGGACGCGTCCGACTCCCCGTTTTGGAAACGACCCGGGGGAAGAAAAGGTTGCGCGTTGGAGGCTTCTCGATGTCAACCGGCGCCAACCCCAACGACTTGCGGGCCGCCCGTGACAGGGGTGACCGTCCGGCCTAGGACCGCGAAGCACGGTGTTGGTTTCGAAGCCCCCACCAGTGCGCCTTCCGCTCACGGACCGGGGCCGCCTGCGGGTGATCCTCCGGCTCGGGCTCGCCGAGCAACCATGAGAGGCTGCGAACCTCGCCGGGCGCTCTCTCCCACTCGTGTTCTCTGACGACGGTGCTGTCCGCGCTTCTGCGTCTCATGTGAATTTCTTCCAGCCGTGGAGCATGATCAACTCGGCACAGCGATTCCTCTGCCACCAGGAAGCTCTTTCCAGTCACTCGAGACCTTACGGCGATCAGGCCGCAGCGCTTGTCACGGCGGCGCTACCTAACGCCACGTCGCAATGACAAGAGCGCCGGACAACTGCGGAGGGCAAGGTGACTGACACCGCACGTCGCCGTCGCCTCGCTTGTCGGTGTTTCGTTGATCGAGGAGTGGCGCGGCAGCCGGAAGCAAACAACGCACAGGTTGTGGAAAACGTGTGCACATCATGTGGAAACCATGCCGCTCGTCAGGTGTGCAGAGGCGGTGGTCTTCGGCTCGCACAAGATTGAACGGAATCGGACCTGATTGCTCCGTCTGCACCGTGCGGTGCGTCAGTGGGCCGACGCGGGTGTTTCGGGTCGCCGGATGAGCTCGAGGCGGCGTGCGCGCACGCTAGTTGTCAACGGGCAGCACCTCTGTCGCTAGATGAGCGCCCATGAGCAGAACCAGGATCATGAAAATGAGAAGCGTGAGGAGCGAGATCCGCTTGGTGTGGCTTGACGAGACCCAGATGCTTCTGAGAATTCGACGCGACACGTCCACGGCCTGATCCCGAGGGATGACGACGATCGCGGTGTCCCCATCCGGTTGCTCCGAGAGGAGGCGGACGCCGTCGGTCACCGGCTCGACCGAAACGAAGTCCTCGCGTCCGTTCGCGTCCATGCGCATGTCCTCCCAGCCGCGGTCGCGTCTGCCGCCTCACCGGGCACTCCGAGCGCTCCCGGCGACCCACTCCAGCTTAGCTGTCGGGTGACCGCGGTCAGTGACAGTCGTGTGACCGCTGCCGATGCAGTTCAGGAGGGATGGGCAGCACGAGCACGTGGATATTGGTTCAGGATCTCGGCTGGGATCAGCCACTCGCGATAAGTGATGCTCTGATGCGTCCCCTCGTAGCGGGCTGCCACCTCCGGTGGGACGTTGACGCCGATCAATAGCTCGGCCCCAACTCGTCGTCGTCCAGAATCCAGCAACGGCAAGTCGAAGAGCCAGACGCCTTGCCACCATCGGTCGGCTGCGTCATAGCCACCAGCGTTCCTGAACCCTTCGGCGAGGATCGACTCCGCCGTCGGCGCATCACGTGAGGCGTGGTAGAGGATCACCGGTCATCGACGGGCTGCAACTCGTTAGGGCTGATCAATGGTCGTCGTCGTGGTACTACCGGGCGCAACTGTGCCGCCGGGTGCAACCGTCGTGGTGGTGCGGCTGCGGCCCCCGAATCCGCCCCACGAGGACCAGAAGAACATTGACAGCGCAGTACCCAAGACGCCGACGATGAGCAAGATCAGTCCGATCGTGTGCAGGTTTACCCCCGAAGCCGACGTGTCGACATTGACTGCAACGGCTAGGCTTGCGCCCCCCGCGATCAAAACGATCCCGACTCCGATACCCATGGCAATGAGCCTCCTACTTGGGGGTAGAGGTCGACCCTACAGCGATATCAGCTGGCGCTGTGCCCGGCGGCGTACCGACCACGTCGTCAACTCGCCGGCGTCAACTCCCCTCGCCGCGCTTTCGAGCGAGCTGCAGAATAGGCGGCGAGACGCCGACTGCCTGATCCAAGGGGATGGCGGGAGGCGGACGCACGGTGTGCTGCGTCCGGTCCGATTTGCCGCTTGGTGGAGGCGCCGGGAATCGAACCCGGGTCCGAAGCCGTGTCAAGCGCAACCTCTACGAGTGTAGTCCCGGCTTTATTCTCACCGGTGCGGCGCCCTGGGACAGGCTCCGCGCCGGCCAGTCGCGGTGTACGTCGCCTCCGGCGCCGCGACGCCACCGGAGGCCGAGACTGCTGGTATTAGCGTCGGATCCGGTCACCGCAGCCGAATAACCGGTCGACGTCAGGCCGTAGCCTGATCGTTTGCCTTACTTACGCAGCGAGCGCAAGGGGCTGTGCATTCTTCGCACTTATGTTTTTCCCGGTTTTACGAGCCCGGGGCTCGACTCGCCATCGCGCAAACCACGACCCCG